>MFRQ01000171.1:2854-22082 GCA_001784615.1 Candidatus Melainabacteria bacterium RIFOXYA2_FULL_32_9 | reverse complement strand
AAATTTACTGTTATAAATGTATGTAGAAACATATATTATTTAAAAGGAGTAGTTATATATGGCAAAAACAATTGGTATAGACTTAGGCACTACAAACTCCGTAGTTGCGGTTATGGAGGGCGGTAAGCCAACAGTTATTGCAAACGCTGAAGGTGGTCGCACAACTCCTTCCATAGTTGGTTTTTCAAAAAATGGGGAGAGATTAGTAGGTCAATTAGCAAAAAGACAAGCAATACTTAATCCGGATCGTACTATAATAAGTATTAAACGTCATATGGGAACTGACTATAGTGTAAATATTGATGGAAAAGGTCATGCTCCTCAAGAAATCAGCTCGATGATTTTAAGGAAATTAGCTGATGATGCTTCAAAATATCTTGGAGAAAAAGTTACATCAGCAGTAATTACTGTTCCGGCTTATTTTAATGATAGTCAAAGACAAGCTACAAAAGATGCTGGAAAAATTGCTGGTTTGGATGTATTGAGGATTGTAAATGAACCTACAGCAGCAGCCTTAGCGTATGGTCTTGATAAAACATCTAACGAAAAAGTACTTGTCTTTGACCTTGGTGGTGGTACTTTTGACGTTAGTATTCTTGAAGTAGGCGATGGTGTTTTTGAAGTTCTCTCTACAAGTGGCGATACACGTCTTGGTGGAGACGATTTTGATGAAAAAATTATTAATTGGCTCAGTGATGAATTCAAAAAACAAGAAGGTATAGATCTAAAAAATGATAAGCAAGCAATGCAAAGATTAAAAGAAGCAGCAGAAAAAGCTAAATGTGAGCTATCATCTGTCATAGAAACAAATATCAGCTTACCATTCATTACAGCTGATGCTAATGGTCCAAAACACCTTGAAATGTCATTAACCAGAGCAAAATTTGAAGATATGAGTCGTGATCTGCTTGAAAGATGTAGAAAGCCTGTACAGCAAGCTATATCTGATGCTAAATTGTCACCAAGCGAAATTCAGGAAGTTGTTCTTGTTGGTGGTTCAACAAGAATCCCTGCTGTTCAAAATTTAGTTAAGGATTTAACTGGAAAAGATCCTAATCAGAGTGTAAACCCTGATGAAGTAGTTGCAGTTGGTGCTGCAATTCAGGCAAGCATTCTTACTGGTGAGATAAAAGATATCGTTCTTCTTGACGTTACCCCATTGACCCTTGGAATTGAAACCCTTGGTGGGGTTATGACTCCGTTAGTACCAAGAAATACTACAATTCCTGTTAGTAAGAGTCAAGTGTTCTCTACAGCAGATGATAATCAGACCGCTGTAGATGTTCACGTACTTCAGGGTGAAAGACCAATGGGCCGTGACAATAAGTCTCTTGGTATGTTTAGATTAGACGGAATTCCACCTGCTCCAAGAGGTCTTCCTCAGGTTGAAGTTACCTTTGATATAGACGCTAACGGTATTGTAAACGTTAGTGCAAAAGATAAAGCTACAAATAAAGAACAGAAAATAACCATTACAGGTACATCTAATCTCAATAAAGATGAAGTTGATAAAATGGTTAAGGAAGCTGAAATTAATGCGACTGAAGACCAGAAGAAAAAAGAAGAAGTTGAAATTAGAAATAATGCAAGCAGCTTAGTTAATGCAGCGGAAAGACTGGTGAAAGATCTGGAAGGCAAGATTTCAGATTCTGATAAAACCAAACTCAATGAGCAAAAAGAAGAACTTGATAAAGCTCTTAAAGACAATGCTTCTGTTGATGCAGTTAAGTCATTATCAGAGCAAATTCAACAAACTATGTTTGCAATTTCCTCTGCTGCTTATCAACAAGCAGGAGCTGCAGGACAAGCTGATTCTGAAGGTACTGAAGATTCTCAATCACAAAACTCTTCAGATGAAGATGTTATCGATGCAGAATATTCTAAGTCTTAATTTGATTTAGCAAATTAACATTAGATACTAAAGCCCTCTGTTAACACAGAGGGCTTTAGATTATTAAAATATAGTAAGGTTTATCTGATAATTCCAAATCCTAATAGGATAGAAGAAACAATAAATATGGTTGAAATTATAGCTGTAAATTTATTTAATCCTGCTTCAACACTTCTTTGACTTGAAAATAACTGTGCTGCATCACCAATTGCGGCTAGACCTGCTCCTTTTGGTGAGTGAAGTAGAATTAATAATATGAGCAGCGCCCCTGAAATTACTTGTACAGCTTGAAAAAATCCTAACATTTAAGCCTCCAATACTTTTTAATGTATATTTTATCATGAATATATTTAACCGATAAGAATTTATTGTAAATTAAACTTATAAATACTAATATATTTGTTAATTTAACAAATATATTAGTATTTATAAGCATAAATTTTGGCGGCTAATTCTTCAGGATTACCTTTAATATAAAGGATTTTGTTTTTAGATTTTTCACCGCTTATTATATTTATTGATGTTTTAGGAACTCCAAGTAATTTTGATAGAAATTTGATGCATTTTTCATTTGCTTTTCCTTCAATTGGAGGTACATCAAGTTTTATCCTCAAGCTATTATCGATAATGCCTGCAATTTCACATTTTGAAGAATTGGGAATTATTTTTACACTAATTTTGATCCCATCTGTGAGTTTGGTTATCTTAAGTTTTTCGTTATCTGAGTTATTCATATAGCTTTTATTTATAATAAAGAGTAAAATATATAAGGAAAAAGTTGTATTTAGTAAGAAATTAGTAGTTTTGACCATATGGACAATAGATCATTATTTGACCAATTAGATTCTATAATAAAAGAGCAGCATAGAACAGAGGAAGATGTAAAGAAAATTCGCTCTGCTTACGATTTTGCTGCATCATGGCATAAAGGACAGTATAGGATTAGCGAAGAACCATATATTGTGCATCCTGTAGAGGTCGCAACTATACTTGCGAATTTACAAGCGGATACAGACACAATTTGTGCTGCATTATTGCATGATATTCTTGAAGATACAGAGACAAAGCCTGAAGAGATCAAAGAAAAATTTGGTGAAGATGTACTTAATCTGGTAAATGGTGTTACTAAATTAAGTAAATATAGTTTTAGTTCTAAAGAAGAAAGACAGGCAGAGAATTTTAGAAAAATGTTCCTTGCTATGGCTGAAGATGTAAGGGTTATTTTCCTAAAATTGGCCGACAGACTTCATAATATGAGAACTCTTAACTATATGTCCCCTCATAAGCAAAAAGAAATTGCTAAAGAGACTGTAGAGATTTTTGCTCCACTTGCAAACAGGCTCGGAATGGGTAGAATTAAGGCTGAATTAGAGGATTTAGCTTTAAGATACATAAATCCTGAAAAATATTTTGAGATTGCTCAATTGGTGGCACAGAGTAAAGCTGAGAGGGATCTAACTGTTCAGGCTATTATTGATAAGATAAATTCAAATCTTAAAAGTATGAGTATTCAAGCTGTAATTACCGGAAGAGCTAAAAATTACAATAGTATATATAATAAAATGGTTAGACAGCAAAAATCATATCAGGATTTATATGATATAACTGCCGCTAGAATAATTGTTGATTCTGAAAAAGAATGCTATGAGGTTTTAGGGGTAATACACTCTGCATTCAAGCCAATACCTGGCAGGTTTAAAGATTATATAGCTATGCCAAAGAACAATCTTTACAGGTCGTTGCATACTTCGGTCATTGGGCCTAGAGGAAAGCCTCTGGAAGTTCAAATCAGAACTCACGAAATGCATGAAATTGCAGAATACGGTATTGCTGCTCATTGGAGATATAAGGAGTCAGGAGGATCAGTAAAATCCAATTCTGATGTTGATAAAAAGTTTTCATGGTTGAGGAAATTAATAGAATTTCAGCAAGATATAAAAGATGCGCAGGAATATGTAAATAGCGTAAAATTAGATTTATTTTCTGATCAAGTATTTGTATTCTCACCTAAAGGAGATGTTATTGACCTTCCAAATGGTGCTACTCCTATTGATTTTGCTTATAGAATTCATACTGAAGTTGGTCATAAGTGTGTTGGTGCATTGGTTAATGGACGTATAATACCTCTAGATAATAAACTTAGAAATGGTGACATAGTAGAGATACTGACCAGTAAACAGGCAAAACCTCGTCTTGGTTGGATTAATATAGTTGTAACAAATCAGGCTCGCAATAGAATACGGCAATGGTTTAAGAAAAATCTTAGAGATGAGAATATTTCTCAGGGTAGAAGTAACTTAGAACAGGAGCTTGGAAAGTCAGCATTTGAGGAGCACGTTAAATCCGGAAAAATGCTAGAGGTTGCAAATCAGCTTAATTATCCAAGTGAAGAAGATTTATTTGCTGCTTTTGGCTACGGAGAACTCTCTATTACAAAGATAACTAATAAGCTTAAGTCCAGTGAAATTCTTCCTAAAATGCGATTTGCAAGGTCTAAATCCGGGAATACCAATCAAGTTATTGAAGGCCTTGAAGGAATGTTGTATCACATATCTAAATGTTGTTCACCTGTGCCTGGGGAATCAATTGTGGGTGTTGTAACAAGAAGTAGAGGCGTCAGTGTTCATAGAGAGGAATGCAAGAGTCTTAGTACGGTTGATCCTGAAAGAATAATGTACGTTAATTGGGCTCAAACAAATAATTCAAAAGTATATGTGACAAGAATTCTGATTGAAGTTATTGACAGACTTGGTGTATTTAAAGATGTATTAGGAAAAATTTCTGATAATAGGGCAAATATTACTCGTGCCAACATAAAAACAAGGGATAAAGCATTTGCTTTAATTGAAGTAGAATTAGAAATTACTGATATTGAAAATTTGAATAAAATCATCTCAGGAATTACAAGTGTTAGTGACGTTGTTTCCGTAAAAAGGCAGCAGACTAATGCTAGTAAAATTAGTTAACCCGAAATCGATAAAAAGTTTGATATGACTGATAGAGATGCAGAGGCGGGTTTTCGAGAATTTTGGCTAGAATTAACTTGAATTGACAGTAATATCTCTAAAAAATTCATAAATAATAAAGTATGGTTATTGCGAGGTGACAAAGTCACTTTTCTCAGTCATCAATCATTCCAATAATACGCACAATCATTGCGAGGTGACAAAGTTACTTTTTTAAGTCATCAATCATTCTAATAACACGCACTGTCATTGCGAGCACCGAAGGTGCGTGGCAATCTATCTGGTGAACATTAGAAAGATTACCACGAAGCCACAGACCCATCATCAATGATTCTTGTATATTAAAGAAAGATTGTTGACAATGTGATTGTGGCTTTGTCACCTCTTAATGACAGTTTAGGACGATTTTTAAAATTTTATAAATACCGAAAATTATAAATATTAGAAATCTCTTACTAATCATTAAATATTATTCTAATCAAGTACCTTATCAATTAGTCCAAATCATACTTAGATTATGAATTTTTTGTCGCATCTTTAATTAAGGACGTAATAAAAAATTCTTACGCATTTTTTATTACTCGTTTAATAGCTGAACACAGGAATGAGCTTGCACAGCTCCCGCTTCGCGCAGGAAGCAGGCTACAGAAATCACAAAAGATAGAATGAGTTTTGTTTTCGGTCCAGACCAGCGAAGCTGCTCTTCCCGAAAATTTCACTCCCGCTTCGCATTTTTTCATCAAAATCTTTAATTATTTTTTCCGCTGTCCTTAATCAATTTATTTTGGAAAGAATAGGAATTAATTCTCTTAGAGAATCAATTCCTATGAATTACTTGCTAATATTACTACTAAGGTTACTTATATATAAGGGTGTGGAAGCTATGTACGATGGTGATTTCTGGAATAAGGTCAGGGAAAAGGCTTATTATAAATATTTAGACAGGATAAATCAAGGTTTACCTGGAAATTCGGAACAGGATTGGGTAAATGCTGAAATAGAGCAGAAAATTGAAGAGAAAATTAACGAAGAAGCTTATTATCATTATTTAAATTATGGTGATTATCCTCTTTTAAATTGGCTTGTTTCTAAAAGAGAAATTACAGAAAGATTGCAATTTTTAGCTTTTTATTTGCATGAGGCTGATATAAATAAATCTCCACTTGAAAATTGGTCAGAAGCGCAGAAATTATACATTGAACAATTTTAACTTTGCTAATAAAAAAGTGTATTAGGAATCTTGCTTTTCTGGGATATCACTTTTATTTATTATGTTATTCTGTAATTCATTTAATCTTCTTGATTTTGAAAGACGTGCAAGGATTAGCATAATAGATAAAATTAATATAACCAGTATAAAATATAGTTTATATGCCCCCACAAAGATTGTAGCAATTGACCCAGCAGCAATACAGAGTAAATAAAATACCATTACAGTACGATTATGAGAAAGTCCTGCTTTTAGGAGCCTATGATGAATATGATCAGCATCGGCAATAAAAGGATTGCTACCTTTGAATAATCTTCTGGATACTGAGTATGATATATCTAATATAGGAACCGCAAGTATCATAATAGGTAAGAGCATAGTTACAGCTACTGTTTTAAGTACTCCAGTCACCGATAAGGCTGCTAGTGTAAATCCTGCAAATAATGCACCTGAATCTCCCATAAAGATCTTAGCAGGGTGGAAGTTAAATAATAGAAATCCCATCATAGCTCCTGCTAAAATTGCAGCAACAAGGGCACTTATAGGCTGATGAGTATAAATAGCAACTACTCCAAGAGTTACTGCACTTATTGCTGAAACTCCGCCAGCTAATCCATCCACACCGTCAATAAAGTTCATAGCATTGCTAATCGCTACAATCCAGAATAATGTAATTGGAAAACTCCATATTCCAAGAAGTATAGGATCTCCAAATGGATTAGAGATAATTTCTATTTTTACTCCTAGTAAAAATGCAACCACAGCAGCCCCGAATTGGATGAACAGTTTAAATTTTGGGCTTAGATTGTAGATATCATCTACCAAACCCAGTAAAAATATTATGCTACCACCTACCAGTATTCCGGATAGTCCGTTTCCATGAGGGTAATCCCAGCTTAGCAAAACTAGAATTGCAAAAGTCAGTAGAGTACAAAGCCATATAGCAACACCACCAAGCCTTGGGATAGGAAATTTGTGGATTTTTCTGTCATTGGGGATATCTACAAATCCTCTTTTTATACTGTAATACCTTACCAAAGGTACTATGATGATTGCTAATAAAAAGGATATGAAGAAACCGTGGATATGTGAATAAAATATGCTATTAATAGCTTTAGCTCCAATCTAATTATTTTGCTGTTCTTATTTTACACTATATCGGGATATAAAGGATATTTTTTGCATAAGTCTATAGATTTTTGTTTTAATTCTGATAATTTTGTTTCATTGTCGGAGTTTTTGACTGCTTCAGCAATTATTTCGCCAACAACCTTCATATCATCAGTTTTGAAACCTCTTGTGGTGATAGCAGGAGTTCCTAATCTAACGCCACTGGTTGTAAATGGACCTTTAGGGTCATCAGGAACGGTGTTTTTGTTTGCGGTTATATGAACTTTTTCTAATAAATCGCCTACTTCTCTTCCTGTTTTATCCATTTTTCTAAGATCAAGAGTCATTAGGTGATTATCTGTGCCGCCACTGACTATGTCCATTCCATTATCTAATAATGAACCGGCAAGAGTTTTAGCATTATCAATGATATTTTTTGCATATTCTTTGAAAGATGGTTGGAGTGCCTCATGAAGAGCAACAGCTTTAGCTGCAATAATATGTTCTAATGGGCCTCCTTGAATTCCAGGGAATACAGCTTTATCTATGCCTTGAGCATGTTCGGTATCGCATAAAATTAGCCCGCCTCTTGGACCTCTTAAAGTTTTATGTGTGGTTGTAGTGACAAAATCTGCCAACCCAACAGGTGATGGATGGTATCCTGTTGCTACCAGTCCTGCAATGTGAGCTATATCTGCCATTAAATAAGCGCTGACTTTGTCTGCTACTTCTCTAAATCTTTTGAAATCAATAATTCTAGGATAATTGCTTGCTCCAGCAATTATTAACTTTGGTTTATGCTCAATAGCTAATTTTTCAAGCTCATCGTAATCAATTAAACCGTCTTTATTAACTCTGTAGCTTACTACATCAAAGTATAAACCTGAAAAATTAACCGGTGATCCGTGAGTTAAGTGTCCGCCGTTTGATAAATCCATGCCAAGGATTTTATCACCAGGTTTTAGAGCATATAAAAACACTGCCATATTAGCCTGAGCACCGCTATGGGGTTGCACGTTGGCATGTTCAGCGCCAAAGAGTTTTTTTGCTCTTTCAATTGCTAAAGTTTCGATTTCATCTATTATTTCACATCCGTTATAGAAGCGTTTTCCTGGTTTGCCTTCAGCATATTTATTAGTAAGCACACTTCCAGCTGCAGCCATTACTGCTGGGCTTGTAAAGTTTTCACTTGCTATTAGCTCAATAGTGTTTCTTTGTCTGTCTAGTTCTTGTAAAATTAATTCTGCGACTTGAGGATCAGCTTGTTTAATTGTTTGAATTTCCATTTTTTACCACCCAATCATCTAGAACAATAATTTATTTCCATGAAAATCATAACAAATAAAAAAAATTTTTACTTAAAACCTGTGAATTAGAATTTATTATTGTTAATAATTTTTAATGGAAGTTTTATGAAAATTGGCTAAACCATATATTATTAAAGATTATACAGAATATAATTCTCCAGGCTTCAGTATAATACAATTGCTTTTTGTTTCTGACTCAATTTTAGCTTTAAATTCTTCAGGATTAGCCTGAATAATAGGGAAAGTATTATAATGTATAGGTATTACTTTAGAGCTTCCTAACCATTTAGCAGCTATAACTGCTTCATTAATACCCATAGTATAATAACTACCTATTGGCAAGAGTGCAATATCAGGTTTGTAAACCTCTCCAATCATTTTTAAATCATAATGTAGCCCTGTATCTCCGGCATGATAGATAGAAACTCCCTTGATATTTAATAATATACTTGCAGGTGATCCGCCATAATTTCCTTCTGGAGTACTACTACTGTGAGAAGCAGGTAGCCAGTATGCATATCCCCAGGAAAAAGGAACTTTACCGCCAAGATTTACACCATTAGCATTTACCCCTTGTGAAGAACAGTAATTAGCAAGTTCAAATATTGCTGTAATAGTGGCATTTTTTTCTTTTGATATTTCTATACTGTCTCCCAGATGATCTCCGTGAGCGTGAGTCAATAAAATATCCTGCACATTTAACTCATTAACTGATATGGGACTGTTTACCAGAAAAGGGTCGATAAGTATAGAATGATCATTATGAATTATAAGAAAAGCGCTGTGACCTAAGTATTTTATTTCTACAGTCATAAAGCCTCCTAAAGCTATTTGCATAATTTTTGAAACAAAGTACTGGACCGTTTCATAAGTTTTATGAGTATTGAAAGGGGTAAATTATTTCCGTCGGTGCTAATGCACATAATTAAGTCCTCACTGGAATAATTGATGACTTAAATAAGTGACAAGGTCACCTTCAAATTGACATGGTGCATAGGCTCCTCCAATAATATACCCCCTTCATCATAATTTTTTGGAACAGAGTAGCACTAGGTTAAATTACTTAATAACTATATTAATTAGTCTGTTAGGTACAATGATTACTTTGATAATCTCTTTATCCTGAATATATGATTGCACTTTAGGATTTGATTTTGCTGTAGCTTCTATTTCTTCATTTGTAGAATTTACAGGCATAGGCAATTTTTCTCTAACTTTACCATTTACTTGTACAACAATCTCAATTTCTTCTGAAATAGTAAGAGATTCATCGTACTCAGGCCAATTTGTTAAATGTATAGATTCCCTGCCGCCAAAATCATGCCATATTTCTTCTGTCATATGGGGTGCTATTGGTGACATGAGTTTTATTAATGTCATTATTGCTTTACTTAAAACAGTTTTATCTTCATCAGTGTAAGATTCTTTATTGTTTACGTAATCATATATGTAGTTTACAAATTCTCTGCATTTGCTTACTGCTGTGTTGAATTGGAATTCATTACTAATATCCAGCGTGATTCTCTTGATTGTCTTATGTGTTTCTCTTAATAAATCACTGTTCTCTTTGGTAAGAGCTTTAGGATCAGGTTCCTGATAATCAAAAATTATGTTTTCTTGAGAATTTTTGATTAGACGCCATACTCTGTGTAAGAATTTATAGCAGCCTTCCACTCCTGTATCAGACCAGTCAAGGTCTCTTTCTGGAGGAGAATCGCTTAATATAAATAATCTTGCTGTATCAGCGCCGTAATTTTGGAAAATATCATCGGGATCAACAGTGTTACCTTTTGATTTACTCATTTTTGCACCATCTTTTAATACCATTCCTTGTGTTAAAAGATTTTCAAATGGTTCATCGAAATTAACTAATCCACGATCTTTTAATACTTTTACAAAGAATCTTGAGTATAAAAGGTGTAAAATTGCATGCTCAACGCCGCCCACATATTGATCAACATTCATCCACTTGTTAACCAGATTTGAGTCGAATATTTTTTGGTCATTGCGTGGATCGATATATCTCAGGTAATACCAGCTGCTACAAATGAATGTGTCCATTGTATCGGTTTCACGCTTAGCTGGTTTATTACATTTCGGGCATGTGGTATTTACGAAAGTTTTTGATGTAGCTATTGGTGATTTACCCTGAACTTTAAAATCGACGTCTTCAGGTAACAGTACAGGAAGCTGGTCATCGGGAACAGGAACAATACCACATTCTTCGCAGTAAATTATTGGAATAGGAGCGCCCCAATATCTTTGTCTGCTTATAAGCCAGTCTCTTAATCTATATTGAACCTGGCTATGACCCGCATTATTTTGCTGGGCCCATTTAGTAATTTTTTCTTTACCTGTTTCACTGTCTAAACCGGTAAATTCACCTGAATCAACCATTACACCTGTTTCAACATAAGCTTCTGTAAGAGGTCTTTCTTCTTTTTTATTTGGATCTTTTATAACTTCAATAATTGGAAGGCTATATTTTTTAGCAAAGTCAAAATCTCTCACATCATGAGCAGGTACACCCATTACAGCCCCGGTTCCATATTCTACAAGCACATAATCACCAGTCCAAATTGGAACCTTTTTGCCGTTAAATGGGTTTATCACATGTGTTCCTAAAGGAACCCCTGTTTTTTCCCTTTCTGCTGATGTTCTTTCCAGTTCACTAATTCTTTTAGCATTTTCTGTATAGTCATATACTTTTTCTTTGTTTTCTTCAGTAATTAATTGATCTATTAAAGGATATTCAGGCGCAACTACGAGATAACTTACGCCAAAAACGGTATCTGGTCTTGTTGTGAATACAGGAATTTCTACATTATCAAGTTCAGCAACTTTAAATTTTAATACAGTTCCATAAGACTTGCCGATCCAGTTTTTCTGCATTAATTTAACTTTTTCCGGCCAGCCTGTTAATTTATCTAAATCCTGAAGTAATTGTTCTGCATAATCGGTAATTTTAAGGAACCATTGAGAAAGTTTTTTCTTATCCACAGTTGAACTACAACGCCAGCATAAACCTTCTTCTACTTGTTCATTAGCTAATACAGTAGCGCAACCAGGACACCAGTTAACCCCAGCTTCTTTTTTGTATGCAAGTCCTGCTTTATAGAATTCTAAAAATAACCATTGAGTCCATTTATAATAATCAGGTTTGCAGGTGGCGATTTCTCTGTCCCAATCATAACTTAGGCCAAGTGTTTTTAGCTGATCTTTCATATAATCAATATTTGAAAGTGTCCAATCAGCGGGATTCTTACCGGATTGTATAGCCGCATTTTCTGCTGGTAATCCAAAACTATCCCACCCCATTGGATGAAGGACATTAAAACCTTTCATTTGTTTAAAACGAGCAATAACATCAGTAATTGTGTAATTCCTAACGTGTCCCATATGTAATTTGCCTGATGGATATGGAAACATTGATAAAGCATAATATTTAGGTTTATCTGATTCATTTGAAGTGTGATATATATTGTTTTCTGCCCAGTTTTTTTGCCATTTTCTCTCTATTTCTTGTGGAATATATTGCTCTCTCAAGACAGTTACTCCTTTTTTGCACTATATTTTCTCACTTATAACCTATATATTATAACGAAAAAATATTTTTAGAGTAAAATTAAGCATAAAAAGCTATTAATCCATAGAAACTTGTTGTTTTGATAATATTATTGCTATTTTTTCAATAGTGTCGTTGTCATTAAGTTTATCAGAATTAGAAAGGGTGAAAGATCCGTTAAAGGTAATTCCGTCTTGTGATATGACTCTTCCTGCAAGACTGGAACCGTTTTGCCTGAAGCTTCCATTAGTCCAGAATAATGCATTAAAGCTTCTGCTTCCATTTAGTGTTATGTCATCTTGACAGGCAAATATTGTATCAACTTTTCCTGTATGTGACGTTGCAATATCAACACTTCCGTTAACTGTTAGAGCCCCTGATGATATAACCATTACGTTTGATAAGTTAGAAATACCATTGGCATGGATTGTTACATCTCCATCAACAAAGATAGTTTTGCCTTGCATATTACCGTATAATGTTATATCACCATTACTATTTGGGGGTTTATCTTTAGGTTTAACCAATAATATACCTGAAGATTTATAATATGTAGGTATAAAAGTGGCTTTTTTATTTGAATAATGGTTATTTGTAAACTTAATACCTTGATTATGTAGGTTTGCTATGGATTCGCTAATGTAAATATAGCTGCCAGCAGGAGCATTCATTATTTGTTCATTTATATCTGATTGATTTTTATCTAAAGTTATACCCTGTTGTGCTTTTTGTCTTAGTGTAGAAATTGGAACGACAGGAACGTCAACTATAGGTACATATCCTCCTACAGGGTTGTTAACCGAATCAGGTGTTTCTGCATCAGGGTCTGATGATTGTGTTGCTACAGCATTGTTTGCTGTATTGGTTGGACCACTTAAAGATAATCCATCGTTGCCATGGATGCTCATATTTAGTGTTTTATTGCCATGAATTGTGAGCACCCCATTTGTTAATAGGCCGTAATCATTATATACATCTGGAATTTTCAGAGTCATTCTTGCTCGTATTTTTCTGTGAGCTTTTTGATATTTTCCAACAACACTAACCAATGCTGTTGAATTTGAATTAACATAATTAATAGATTCAATCCAATATGTTGCGCCATTATTTAAGGTTGTTGGGGTATTAGACTTTGGCAGATTTAAGTCAGATAATGAAGTGCCCCAGTTTGATATATCTGAATTGTATAAATTAGTTACTTTTGCTAAGCCCGCTTCTGTCGCATAATATGCTATTTTACCGAACTTTTCGTCTGTGAGCTGCCCAGTATTTTTCTCTGAAGAGTTAAGCATAACTGCGGTAATGAGTAACGCAATAGCTGAAATAAAGATAGCCAACAATAATGATGCTCCTCTTTTAGCAGAGTGCTTTAGGGTTTTCATATTTAATTTTCCTTCAAAAGTTTAAAATACTACACTAATTTAAAACAAATAATCGCTTATTAATAATACCCTATTATAACTGGAATTAAACTGTTTTTAAAATAAAATTCATAAAAATTTGCGAAATTAATTTCTGTAATTAGGAAATCAACAAGCTATTTTATTTATATAGCTTAAATTAAGTATAATAAATCCCTATATTCTTAATGAATATAGGGATTATGGAAACAAGTTTTGATTAATTATTCATCCATAGAGATTTGTTGCCAGGACGAGCGGGACACTTCTTTTTCTATTAAACCATTATCGTGAAGCTTGCCGGATGGCTCAAGAGTAAAATTACCGTTAAAAGTCAGATTTCCTCTAGAAATTACTTTACCTGCAATACTTGAACCATTTTGTCTAAAAGTGTCTTCTGTCCAAAAAAGAGCAGCAAAATTTCTACTTCCATTTAGAGTTATTTGGCCAACTGATGCAAATGTAACATCAACCTCACCGGCATGAGATGTATCTATGTCAACATAACCGTTAACAGTTAAATCTCCTGTAGTAACCAGCATCATGTTTGATAAATTATAAAAACCATCTGCGTTAAAAATAGCATCACCTTCTATGAATATGAATCTTCCCTGCTGGTTACCGTCAAAGGTTATACCTTTAGAGCTAGCCGGCTTTGCAATGTATTTTATATTTGCTTTTTGAAAGCTATAAGCAGGAATTAACATGGCTCTTTTATGATAATATCGGTTATTTGCTAGTATGATGTTGTTTTGAGGCAAATATGAGATAACATTTCCTTGAATGTATATAGGGATATCCGGTGGAGAGTTATTTATTTTTAATTGTAAGTTTGGGTCATTGGCATTAAGAATTAAACCGGTTTTGGCGTATTGTCTTAAATGATCTACTGGTATATCAGGAACTTTTATTGGAGGAATATAGCCTCCAACTGGTTTTGATGATGGGTCAGGATCTCCTGCAAGTTTATTAGATGATTGTGAGGCGGTTGAATTGTTATACATATAATGATCACCTGAGAACGTTAAACCTTTATTTCCATGAGTATTCATTTTTAAATATTTGTCACCAGAAATTGACAGTAAACCGTCTGTTAATAATCCAAAATTGCCAAAGGCTTTTGGTATATCAGTTTCTAATTTTGCTCTTATTTTTCTTGTGGCCTGTTTTGATTTGCCGATGATTTTTACCATAACAGCTTTTCCTGAGTCTACATACTCAACTGAGTCAACCCAATACGATGTGTCATTATTTAAATTTTCTGGGGATGAAACTGTCGGAAAAGGCAGATCTGCTAATGACTTTAACCAAGTACCGTTATAGTCAGCATTGTATTTGCTTATAACTCTCTCTAATCCAGCCATCGCAGCATAATGTGCTTTTTTTCCTTCTTTATCATTGACTAACTGATCTGTATTTTTAGATGACAAAGTCAGCATAGTAATTGTGATAAGTGCTGCAACAATGGCTATAAATATAGTTATTACCAGTGATGCACCTTTTGATGCTTTTCTTGAAATATGCATGTTAAAGTAAGGCATATTCTACCCCCATTGATTTTATTAAGTTTTAGATAACCTAAAAAGTTTATCTGGTATTTTGTACAACTACGCTAGAAACATAAGGTGTATCGTCTAGCTGATTGGTGCCACTTGATGAAGGAAAATATGTAGCTGTACCACCAGGTACAAACCCAAAAGTAATTATATTATTATTTATATCAAATGCATTTGTTCCCATTACAGTCTGATTTGCTGGCTCTAAGTTATCAGCAAGTAAATAAGATGTACCGGAACCCCAATTTATTGTAGCATTTCCTGTTAATTCAAGAGGATCTTCAGAGTTAGTCGATATTTGAGTATTATATATTGTTTCTACAAGAACATACTTATTAGAATTACCGCCATTCCATGTGCTTTGCGGTAATATTGAATATGCTACTCCTTTAAAACTTGTTTTACCTGTTGCATTTGAGTATTCAACACTGCCACTGCTTGTAAATACAGGAACTAACACTGCAATGGCTTGATCTTCAATATTTACGTTAGTAGTAGATGACATTGTTGGTATGGTTAAAGATGTACTATCAGGATAAATATAGCTTCCTTCCCTTATACCACTGGTGATTCTTTCAGTAATATTTAATTTTACTTGCTTGGATTGAAGATTTTTAACAAAATCAGCTTGTGAGATCATCATAGAGGACATCAAATCTATAGTAGGAATAATAAGAATACTCATTAAAACGAGAACCATTATGACTTCTACTAAGGTGACAGCGTTTTTATATGCTTTAAGCATTATTTTCCTCGATAATTAATTTCTTGGACGTGCTATTTCTGTGCTCAATTTGACTAATGGTGAACTATAACCAGTTTTGGAAAAAGTAACATCTAATTGCTTAAGTGTAATTACAGTATTTCCACCTATGCTCTCAGATGCCAGATTTGAAACATTGGTTGTTACGTTAAAGTAACCGTTATTAGTTATGTCATTTGTTATATCAATAGGCGGGTCAGTGCCTGCTTCTGCATCATCATATTGGCCAGTATCAGATAAATCATATTTTACGTTTTCAAAATATTTTTGTGCTAAGTCTGTTGCTTTCGAAATATTTTCTGTTTCTTGAATAATTAATAATGAAGCAGGAATTGATGTTGCAAGATACATTGCTACAATTGCGATAATCAATATGGATAATATGACTTCCAGAAAAGTAAAACCACTTTTAGAATTATGTTTTACTCTTTTTTTAAGGCCAAAAACTTTTTCCATAGAAAATTTTTCACTCTTGAATTTATGTGTAATCTTTTAGGAATTCGGGTGCTTGATTGATTTTTTATAATTATAGCACTTATGGTTTTTAAATAATAGTGTTTTGGGGTGTTTCTTTATGAAATATTAAAAAACATTTCTGATTTTAAGAAATTAAACTAGTATGCGTAAGTGTTAGATTAGTCATTGTTTGTTTAAATTAGATAAAAACTCTTATTCTAGTAATTATTGTACAAAATACAATATTAAGTTATTGCAATAATAAGATAATTTGGTTATTTAGCCCTATTTACTGCTTATTTTCCTCATTTCTGCGAGATTATTAACAAAAAATTTGCTTTAAATATCAACTTTTTTTTTGATACGTTTTTATATAACTGATCGAGGTCGTGTTTTTATGTCAGAGGGTTTTTAAAATATGGGCATTTCAAATGACTATGTTGGGGTATTAAATTCAAAAAAGCTGAAATTTCAGGGTGGTATTCAGGATGCTGTTGGTGACAAGCTCTGTAAAAAGAGTGATTCTGAAAGAATTATTTCTTCAAGGGTTGATGGAAATGACTCTGCTGCAAAGGTAGTGAAGCCAAACGCAGATGTTTTAGCTAATGCTTTAAAAGCGTATCATTTAACTCAGGTTTCAAAACCAGTTCAAGTATCTTTTGGTAGAGCACTTGAAGATCATTTGAGCTATGGCCCAAACTATCTTGGTGATGAAAAAGCTAATTTTAAAGTTATGGCTCCTAAAGCCAAAAAAATGTTTCTTGAAATTGTAAAAAAAGATGATATTGACCCTGCTAAAGATTTAAGACAAGCAACAGGTAAAGAGTTTTATTGGAATTATGAAGCTGATCCTGACGTAAGATCAAGAATCGTTCCATTAAATCAAACTAAAAAGGGGATTTTTGAAAGCACAATAGATGAAGTTAAACCAGGTGATGTCTACAGGTTTATTATTGATGGACAGGAATCAAATGGTAGAATTCAAGGATTAAAACGTAAAGATCCAAATTCAAAATCTGTATTTGATGTATCCGGCTGGTCTGAGGTCGTAGATGATGTTAAGTTGAAAAATAATGTTACTCATAATTGGCCTAAAGAAGATGAAGTCCTAATAATAGATGAAGCACATGTTGGTCTCCTTGGGGGTTTTGAGGAAACAAAGAAAAAAATAGATAAAATTGCTGAAAGTAACATTGGGCAGCAAAAAATTGCTAAAGCAATTGAGATAATGCCAATATCTGAATTTTATGGAAGTAAAAATTGGGGATATGACGGTGTAGATTGGCTTACTGCTGAAAGTTCATACGGTGGAGTAGAAAAATTCAAAGAATTAATTGATTATGCCCATAAAAAAAATGTAAAAGTAATCCTCGATATAGTACCTAATCATTTAGGGCCGTTTGGTAATGTTATGAATGATTATGGTCAGGCTTTCGATCCAATAAAGTCTAAAACACCATGGGGTGATGCCATAAACTATGAAGGCACCGGAAATGAATACATGAGAAGGGCTTTAGTTGATATGTCATTATACTGGTTGAATCTTGGAGTTGATGGTCTAAGACTAGATATGACTAAATATATGTACTCTGATATCGCTTTAAAACTAGTACATAGTGAGGTGAAAAATCATTTTCCTAAAGCAAAAATTATAAACGAGGATTCCAGAAACCTAGCAAGGCTTGTTAGTCCTCTGGAACAGTATGAAATCGATAATCCTGAAAAAGAGTGTTCCAACAATTATATGAAAAGAATTGGTGCAGATGCACAGTGGGACTTTGATTTTCAGCACACTTTAGAGGCATTGGTTACAGGTCGTAGCGGGGGCGGATTTGATCCGAGTGTTTGTGATTTAGAAGAAGAATTTAAAAATGGATTTATAAAACTTGAAAATCCAGCTGATAAAAATCATCCTCCTAAAGCAGATACAAACGTTATATATCATATGAGTCATGATGAATCCGGTAATCATGGGGGCAAACGTACAATTCATAAAGCTATAGCTTCAAAACTGGATATATATAGCAGGATTATGGGTGATGGTAAAAAGGCTGATGCTGCATTTTTTGATTTATTTAAAACATATCTTAAAGGGGCTAAAGAAGGATGGACAAAAGCTAATAACGATGAATGGAGAGAAGTCCAAAAGCAGCATAATATTTCTAGACCAATAACTAAGGAAGAATTTTCTAATGCTTATGATCAATCACAAGCTCTTAATCGTTTGGCTTTAGGAACAGTAATGGTACATCCAAGTAGAACTAAAATGATTCTTATGGGTGATGATGAAGGTATTCTTGCCCCATTAAAGTTCTTTGCTGAATATCCTTCAGATGCTAAAGATTACAATGGGATACCGGTATCTAAGAAAGTGAGTGATGAGAAAGGTTATCCTGTAGGAAAACCATCCTTTGATGAATCTAAAATTGATCAAGATGCATATAATGATCCTAAATTTAGAGATGAAACCATAAAATATAAACAAGCTTTGGAAAAGCTGATTGAGGAAAATCCTGCTCTAGCTAATGGCAAAGCTGACTGGGATCATCTGAAAGCATATAACTATAAAGATGCAAAGGTTTTACATTCATTACGTAAAGAAGGCAATAATGAAATATTAGCTGTAATGAACTTTGGTGATAAAGATTTTGGTGTAAGGGGTGAAGGTAAATTCACTTTAAGAAATATTGAGCTTCCTGATGGAAAGTGGAAAGAAATCTTAAATAGTGATGCTAAAGAATTTGGCGGATCAGGATTTACCAATAACGGCCCAGTATCTGCTGGATATGGTCAGCTTGATATTAATCTACCAAAGCGTAGTATGGTAGTATTTAAGAGAGAAGCTTGATTTTATATACGAGATATAAAGAGAGGCTCAATATTATTGGCCTCTCTTTTAATAATGCTTTATTTACTTAGTTTGTACAGTTTCTTGTTTTTGTATCAATTATCATACCTTTTGGAGCAGCAAATGAAGTTCCATAAAAGCAGTTTATGGCAGGAC
>MFRQ01000171.1:1156-2835 GCA_001784615.1 Candidatus Melainabacteria bacterium RIFOXYA2_FULL_32_9 | reverse complement strand
GCGATCTGTTTTTTATTTTTCTTATGAATTCTGCTTTGTTTAACAGTTCTATCAATATTGAATAATCGTCTTCCTGTGCCAAAACGCTATTAAGTTGTTTCCCTATGTACGGCTTAACCTTGGATTCTCCTCCAGAAACCTCGTTGCTGAAGACTTCTGGTTTATTATCACCTGTTAAATCATAATTAGTCGTTAAATTATTTTTATCAGTAATAGGTGATATATTGTATATTCCCTGTTCAAAGCGATTTATTAGAGAATTGTCTGCTGAAAAAGATTCTTTTATACCTTTTGAATCTTGTGCACCGATAGGAATAGATCTTTCTGCCAAAGCTAAAATATTGAAATATTCTGAACCTTCATTTCCTGCGCTAATATAAACGGGAATTCCTTTGTTTGTAATTTGCTCTATTGCCTCAATTGCTTGATTAAATACTTTAAATTCCTGAATTAATCGATCAGACTTACCGGGGTGCTGTAAATCAAGAATTGCCTTAGGTGCGAAAGGTATACTGGGATTTTTTAACCAGTTACGTATTTGAGTTTTATAATCTTTTAAATTTTCTCTATCTAATGGAAGTCCAGTACATTCTCTTAATGTATTTATCTCTATTTCCTGTCCTAATGATATATTTACTGCGTCTATTTTTTCTTCATTATCAATGGCATTGGCTAATTCTTTAAGTCTTAAAATAGGTTCAGTCATATTAAAAGAACCATCCTTATTATTTTTTATTTTAAGCTCTTGTATTTTTATGTCTGGATAGAAGGATTTTACTATTCTGCTGATTGTATCACCATGAGACAAATCTGGTATATTGTCTCCATCAATATCAATGACTTTTTGGTCGAAATTGCTTATTATTGCTACTAGAGGAGCACTAAACTTTTTTATTGTTGATCCTGTGAAGTTTATAAGATTTTCAAATAAAGAATCTGCGGTGCTAGTATTTGTAAATTTACATTCATCATAAGATTTACGGTTAATATTTTGAGTTGGTTTTGAGCTATTAATTTGTGGAGCAGGATTTGAAGTTGTATTATAGCTTCTAATATTGGTAATCATTGATAATTTCCCCCTTATTTATGTTTAGTAGTCTTAATTTTTATTAGGGTATAAATTTTATAAGGCTAAACATGAAGGTATTTGATAGAAAAAAATAATTTTTATGAGTTATATTTAGTGAAAATGCTTATATAGCAAGAATTAAATTTACTTACAAATTTCTTAATATTTAAAAAGATGCTCAATCGTTTAATTTATCTCTTGAGTTTAGGATAATAGAGTATATTAATAACTATCTATATATAATTTAATTGAGGAGTATAATAATGACTTTAGATTATATTAAACCTGGAAAAACACAGGATTATATAGATATTGAGGATAATTTAGGGGCTAGAAACTATAATCCTTTAGATATAGTTATTGATAGAGCTGAAGGGGTATGGGTTTATGATATTGAGGGGAGAAAGTATCTTGATTGTTTAAGTGCATATTCGGCAGTTAATCATGGACATTGCCACCCTAAAATCCTTGAAACACTAAAAGAACAGGCTGCTCAGGTAACTTTAACCTCAAGGGCTTTTCGCAATAGTCAGTTACCTTTATTTTATAAAGAATTAATTCAAATTACCGGTGTTGAAATGGTTTTACCTATGAATACCGGAGCAGAAGC
>MFRQ01000171.1:0-1135 GCA_001784615.1 Candidatus Melainabacteria bacterium RIFOXYA2_FULL_32_9 | reverse complement strand
CATGTGCTTTTTTGCTTGAACCGATTCAAGGAGAGGCAGGAATAATTATTCCTCCTGATGGCTACCTAAAAGCGATTGAGGAAGTTTGTAAAGCTAATAATATACTGTTTATGGTTGATGAAATTCAGACAGGGCTTGGTAGAACCGGTAAATTGTTTGCATATAACCATGAAGATGTTGAGCCAGATGTTATTATAATTGGAAAAGCTCTATCAGGAGGGTTTTATCCCGTATCTGCGGTTCTTTCAAGAAAAGAAATCTTATCTGTTTTTAATCCGGGTGATCATGGCAGCACTTTTGGAGGAAATCCTCTAGGCTGTGCAGTAGCTAGAACGGCCCTTAGAGTTCTTATTGAGGAAAATTTAATTGATAGATCACTGGATCTTGGAAGATTTTTTATAGATAAACTTAAAAGAATCAAGTGTTCTAAGATTGTAGAAGTTAGAGGTAGAGGACTATTTATAGGTATAGAACTTAATATTCCTGCAAGGCCTTATTGTGAAAGACTTAAAGAAGAAGGAATATTATGTAAAGATACACATGATTACATTATAAGAATAGCTCCACCTTTAATTATATCTAAAGAAGAGATAGAATGGGCTTTTGAACATATTTCGAGAGTTCTTGAATCATAATATTTATTTGTTTGAACCGAAATGCTAAATTAGAAAAAAGCTTGATATAGCTGAGATTCAAGTTGCTAGTTAAACAATCGTGTATGTCATCACGAGGTGGCTAAGCCACTTTTTTAAGTTATCAATCATAGTTTTATCACCAAGATTGATGAGTTTGGAGAAGGTGACTGTGTCACCTGACGTGGTGACCTTTCCAATTCTGAATAATAGCTTGTAAAATGGATAGATTGCCACAGATTCCTTCGGAATCTTCGCAATGACAAAATTGATTAATGCTGTACATTTTTTATTTCCTGGATAGGCTCTAACCCACATTTTTAACTCATCAATCATTCCAAAATAGCACTCTGTCATTACGAGCCTTAATATGTGAATATAGACAATAATCGGGTAGAGGTATAAAAATAAGTGATATAGAACATATTCAGAAATCAAATTTTCCTAGTGTCATTGCGAGGAACGAAATGCAATGAAGTGACGAAGCAATCCAAAAAAAGATA
>MFRQ01000170.1:9825-10072 GCA_001784615.1 Candidatus Melainabacteria bacterium RIFOXYA2_FULL_32_9 | reverse complement strand
TTGGTTTTGTTTCTGGGGCTTTCTTTCTTTCTTTATAAATTGGTTTATACTGACGGTGTCGATTCAAAAAGCGATCAGATCTTGGCTCTTTTATTCGCTGTGTCTTGGATTTGCGTGCTTTTGATCTCTAGCTTAGTTTTGAAGTTCCCAGCATTTTTAATTCTGGTTGTTTTCGGTCTCCCAGCTGTTTTTTTCCCTTTTTTGAAAGATCTTGATTTCGGTTTAGTCAGCATTTTTATTTCTGTTG
>MFRQ01000170.1:6291-9660 GCA_001784615.1 Candidatus Melainabacteria bacterium RIFOXYA2_FULL_32_9 | reverse complement strand
TTGGATAATGAAAACCTGGTTAAGTTCAGCTGAAGAAATATTAATACCTGATTTTCCCCCACCTTATACAATTTGCTTTCCTAATCTAAGTCAAAATTATAAAGTTAAAAAGCGTACAAGATTTGTAGGACCACTTGTGAGTTGGGACCGAGAAGAGATTATACCTATTGAATACCCGGACAAATCCAAGCCTTATATTGTAGTAACATTAGGTGGACATGCATATAGAAGACCAATTCTTGACAACGTTATAGAAGTAGCAAGGATCTTACCTGATATAAATTTTGATATATTTACAAATTTTAATGTAGAAAATCTACCTGATAATGTACGAATTGTTGGGATGGTCTCAAGTTTAGCCCAATATATAAAAGCATCTGATTTGGTAATTACTCAAGCTGGGCACAGTACTGCTATGGAACTAATGACTCTAGGTAAAGCGTCAATAGTCATACCAGATTTTAAACAAATAGAGCAAGAAAACAACGCTCAAAGAATGTCTGAATTACAAGTCTCAACGGTATTAAAATATGATGAGCTTTCTCCCGATAAATTAAGTACAACTATTAATATGATGCTTAATGAGTCAAAATTTAGCGAAAATGCTAAAAAATTTGCGGATATGGCAAAAGAAATACAAGGCCGAAAAGTAGCAGCTAAAGTGCTTCGAGAATATTCTGCACGAATGCTTTATTAGTTTACACTACATAATTTTTAAATTACAATTTAAGTTAAAATATAAAAATCAGAAAAAGGAAGAAAAAATTGAAAGATAGAATAACATTAGCCATATTGATAATCTTTCTTTGGATATTTCTAATTATCTTCCAAAAATATATCCCGGCACCGTCTTCTATTTATATTGTACTTGGGTTTATGGCATTTTATGCAATTTTAATTCAGACTGCACAATATCATCAAAAAAGAAAATTGAAAAAACATCCTATAAAACTCGATAATACCTATGAGCCATTTGTAAGTATCTTAATACCAGCACATAATGAAGAAAATGTAATAGAAAATACATTATTAAATATATTATCAGTGGACTACAATAAATATGAAATTATTGTTATTGACGATAGAAGCACTGATAATACTGCTTTTGTTTTAAACAAACTTAGCCAGAAATATCCTGAAAAAGTTAAGTATTATACCAGGAAAGAAGATGCTTTTCCTGGGAAATCGGCTGTTTTAAACGAGGCTATTCAGACCGTTCAGGGTGAAGTTATATGTGTATTTGATGCTGATGCAAAAATTAATCCTGATTTTTTCAAAAAAATTCTTCCTTACCTGGCAGATCCTGATACAGGAGCAGTTCAGGCAAGAAAAGTTATCAGTAATAAAGATATTAATTTACTTACAAGATGCCAAAATAATGAATATGCTCTAGATACTCACTTTCAGCGTGGTAGAGATGCTATAAGAGGTGCAGTAGAACTTAGAGGAAACGGACAATTAATCAAAAAAGAGGCACTAATAGATGTAAAAGGGTGGAATAACTACTCAATTACCGATGATCTTGATATTTCAACAAGATTACATCTCAAAAACTGGGATATTAGATTCTGCATAGATACAGAGGTTTATGAAGAAGGTGTAGTGAAATTTTTACCTCTTTTAAAACAAAGAAGAAGATGGGTGGAAGGCAGTATTAGAAGATATTTAGATTACTTTACCCCTGTTTTATTCTCAAGAGATGTTTCACTTAGAGTAAGTCTTGATATGTTAGCCTATATCTCAGAATTTGTACTCCCTCTCTGGCTGGTATTTGAATGGTGTATTCAAGGTTTTAAAATCATTAGAGGGGTTGAGCATAATATTCTTAGCTCTCTTACAGTAATTCCAGCTATATTTATTTTCTTCTTATTTGGATTAATTTATAGTTTAAGAAAATATAATAAGCTGGGTCTGTTCCAGGCAATAAAGCAGGCTATAGAAACGGTAATTTATGTAGTTATTATATGGCCCCCGCTAGTTTCATTTATTGTATTTAAAATAATATTTATGCAAAGAACTATGGATTGGGGGAAAACTGTTCACGGCCTAGAATCATCATCAGAGCTCACGGAAGAATTTAACTAGAGGTAAATATGATTCAACCTAAAAAAGCTATATTAGACGCTCAAGGCTATGAACCTCCATTATATTTAGATAATTACTTAATGAAGCTGGACTTAAATGAAAATATAATAGGCCCATCCCCAAGAGTAATTGAAGCTTTAAGGGATATAAGCAAAGAAGATCTCCAGTTCTATCCGGCATATGGAAAACTTATAAGTAAAATTGCTGAATATAATGAAATATCTCCCGAGATGATTTTGCCCACCAATGGGGCTGATGAAGCTATAAAGTATATTTTTGATACCTTTATTGAGTTTGGAGATACTGTCTTAACAGTAACCCCCACATTTTCCATGCCGCAAATTTATGCAAAAACATCCGGGTGCAATTATCTGGAAGTTAAATATGAAGAAAAATGGGTATTTCCTATAGATAATTTCCTTAAAAGCATTAACGAAAAAACCAGATTAATAATAATAACAACACCCAATAGTCCCACTGGAGACACAATATCAAAAGATAATTTAGTGAAAATTATTAATGCGGCTCCAAATAGTATAATTTTAATTGATGAAACTTATTCAAGCTTTGCTAAAGAAAAATTTACTGACCTGGCTTGCCAGTATAATAATGTAATTATAACAAGATCAATGTCTAAAGACTTTGCTTTGGCTGGACTAAGACTTGGTTATATTATAACTAACAAGCAAAATATTGATTATTTAAAAAGAATAATAAGCCCATATAGTGTTAATACACTTGCTGCTAAAGCTGCTATTGCAGCTCTTGATGATAAAGAGCATATTGAACTCGTTAAACAGCAGGTGCTGGAGTCTAAAAATATTTTAATTGATGGATTAAAAGGTTTATCTAAGGCAGTTTACCCAAGTGAAGGTAACTTTTTACTTGTAGATTTTGGGGATAAAGCTGATTTTATATATAAAAGACTTTTGAATTCAGGAATAAAAGTTAAATACTTCCAGAATAACCCTGAAATTCCAAGTTGTTTCAGAATAAGCATACCAGCTCCAGAACAAACACAAATACTCTTAAATATTTTAAAAGACCGTGATTTATTGATATTTGATATGGATGGGGTACTTATTGATACAACAAACTCCTATAGAATAGCAATAAAGGAGACTTATAAGCATTTTTCGAATAAAGATATTACTCCTAAAGAGATTCAACTAGCCAAAAATCAAGGTGGACTTAATAATGACTGGGATTTAACTGAATTTTTACTTAAAAATTCAGGCTTTAATGTTCCTAAGCAAGACATTGTTGATAAATTTCAGGAATTAT
>MFRQ01000170.1:3160-6243 GCA_001784615.1 Candidatus Melainabacteria bacterium RIFOXYA2_FULL_32_9 | reverse complement strand
TTTGTGCTTAAAAGATGGAACCTGGAAGATGCTTTCTCTATAGTGATAACTATGGATGATGTACCTGATGGATTCCATAAGCCTGATCCATATGGAATAAACCATATTTTAAAACAAATAACCCCCTTAAACACTTACTATTTTGGTGATACACCTGATGATATGATTTCTGCAAGAAAAGCAGGAGTAAATGGGGTAGGAATTCTTCCTCCCCAAGATAAAAGTGAAGGTTTAAGAAATAAACTGTTATCTGAAGGCGCCATGGTAATATTGAATAATGTAGAAGATTTAATCGGCACCGTTAAATAGGAGCTTCAATTATGCGTGAAAGCAAGGTAGAGAGAAAAACCCTTGAAACAGAAATAAGTATCAAACTTAATTTAGATGGAACAGGATCAAAGAAAATCAACACAGGCATTAAATTTTTTGACCATATGCTTGATCAATTATCTTCCCATGGATACTTTGATCTTGAAATAGAAGTAAAATCACACGATAATGACCCACATCATATAGTTGAAGATACAAGTCTTGCCCTTGGAGAAGCATTTAAAAAAGCTCTTGGTGATAAAAAAGGAATAAATCGCTATGGCTATACTACTATACCTATGGACGAGGCTTTGACCTTATGTTCTATTGACTTAAGTGGAAGACCATACTGTAATTTTGATGCTAAAATGACAGAAGAACGGGTTAGAGATTTTGAAACTATATTAACAAATCACTTTTTTCAAAGTTTCTCTGTTGGAAGCTTATCTACATTACATATAAGCCTATTATATGGAGAAGACACCCACCATATAATAGAATCAATATTTAAAGCATTTGCAAGAGCTTTAAATACAGCTTGCAGCATCAATAAAGAACATGCTGAAAGTATCCCATCGACAAAAGGTACTATATAAAATTTTTAACAGGAGACTAATCAGATTTGAGCGTAACCATTGTAGATTATGGAGCTGGAAATTTAAAGAGCATAACTAATTTACTTGATGTTCTTGAAACGCCATATATTGTTACTGATAAAAAAGAAGATATCATTAACGCTAAAAGAATAATTTTTCCTGGGGTTGGACACTTCGGTCAGGTTATGGAATCTTTGAATTCAAAAGGATTAACCGAAAGCTTGATTGAAACAATTAAATCCGGAACGCCTTTCCTTGGCATTTGCCTTGGCCTTCAAGTATTGTTTGAAGAAAGTGCAGAAGCTCCAGGATGTAAGGGCTTAGGCATTATTCCAGGCAAAGTCGAAAGATTTAAATGGGGCAAAGTACCACATATTGGCTGGAATAAACTTAAAACAACGCTAAATAATAATATATTAACTGATGATTATGTGTATTTTGTAAATTCATACTATATAATTCCAGAGGATACGAGTATTATTTCTGCATATACAGATTATTACTTTAACTTTGGAGCTGCAATTGAGCATAAAAACATTTTTGCATTCCAGTTTCACCCTGAAAGAAGTGGTGAAATTGGCTGCAATTACATTAAAAAATGGCTCGAAATTTCTAATTAATTTAATAAATCCTTCACTATTAAATTTTCACGTAAGATATAATTAAGTATTAGTTTAATTAACAGGTAAAAATATGCTGGCTAAAAGAATAATCCCATGCCTTGATGTAAAAGATGGTCAAACTGTTAAAGGTATTAACTTCCAGAATTTGAAATATGCCGGTGATCCTGTCAGCCTTGCTAAAAGATATTCTGATGAGGGGGCTGATGAACTGGTTTTTCTTGATATAACCGCAACTAATGAAGGCAGAAAAACTATGCTTAGTGTGGTAGAAAATGTTGCCAGACAAGTTTTTATTCCTTTCACTGTTGGAGGAGGAATAAGAACCTTAGAAGATATTAGAAATATCCTTCTTGCCGGCGCAGACAAAGTTAGTTTGAATACAGCGGCGGTTATCAATCCCGATTTAATTACTCAGGCCTCAGAATCTTTTGGTTCTCAATGTGTCGTAATTGCAATTGATGCCAAAAGAGAGCCTGATGATTGGTATGTATACATTAATGCAGGACAGAAAAAAACAGATATAAAAGTTAGAGACTGGATAAAAACCATAGAAAAACTTGGTGCAGGTGAGATTCTTCTTACTTCTATGGATGCTGATGGAACTCAAAAAGGTTTTGACCTTGAATTAACATCTATGGTATCACTGAATTCAAACCTACCTGTTATCGCTTCAGGTGGAGCAGGGCCAATAGTTGAACATTTTATAGATGTTTTCACAAATGGTTCAGCAGATGCGGCTCTGGCAGCATCAATTTTTCACTACAATACTCTAACAATAAAAGACTTAAAGGAATCTTTAAGCAATCAGGGAATACCCGTACGATAATATAGAATCGAGGATATAACATTATGATCATACCAAGCATAGATATAATGGATGGAAAAGCAGTACAGCTCAAACAAGGCAAACAGAAAATCCTTGAAAGAGAAGATATATTTGAACTCGCAGAATATTTTGGAAGATTTGGAGAAATTGCCGTAATCGACCTTGATGCAGCAATGGGTAAAGGCAGCAACTTAGAGATAATTAAAAAACTTTGCAAAATGGTTCCTTGTAGAGTTGGCGGTGGGATAAGATCAGTTGAGAAAGCTAAAGAAATACTTTCATACGGGGCTACTAAAATAATAATAGGGACAAAGGCTTCAGAATATTTCTTAAGTTTACTCCCTAAAGATAAAGTGATTGTAGCTATCGATGCTAATAAAGGTAAAATAGTGAATGAAGGCTGGATGAATGAGACAAATGCAACACCAGCAGATTTTGTAAAAAGATTTGATACTCTATGTTCAGGCTATTTGTACACAATAGTGGAAAAAGAAGGTACAATGACCGGAACTGACCTTGATGCCATTAAACAGGTCAGAGCAATCACCAATAAAGAGCTAGTTGCAGCAGGTGGGATAAGCTCAATTGATGAAATTGTAGAATTAGATAAAATAAATGCAAGCTGTCAGCTTGGCATGAGTATATATACAGGTAAAATCAACTTATCTGATGCTTACTGTGCAATACTGGACTTCAAAAAAGGTAATGGCCTTATTCCTACAATTGCTC
>MFRQ01000170.1:817-3144 GCA_001784615.1 Candidatus Melainabacteria bacterium RIFOXYA2_FULL_32_9 | reverse complement strand
GGAAACAGGCTTAGCAACTTATTTCTCTAGGTCAAGAAACGCTTTATGGACAAAAGGAGACACTTCAGGTAATACACAAAAACTAATTACAGCTAAATATGACTGCGATAAAGATGCTTTACTCTACACAGTTGATCAAAAAGGCGTGGCATGCCATACGGGACGATATTCCTGCTTTGAAGATAAAGAATTTAACCTAAAATCTCTTTATAATGTCCTGATGGAAAGACTAAAAAACCTTCCTGAAGGTTCTTATACAGCTAAATTATTTGAAGATGAGATGCTGTTGAAGCGTAAAATTAATGAAGAAGCTTTCGAGGTAATTCATTCCAGAACAAAAGATGAATTAACCTGGGAAGTTGCAGATTTATTATACTTTGTATTAACTCTTATGGTGAAAAATGACGTAACTATAGATGATCTGCTTGATCAGCTCGAATCCAGAAGAAAATAAAAAGTTTATTTGACTTTCCTGTCTGCAATTTAATTGGTGTATTATGAAAATAATAAATATAAATGAATTAAACCAGAATTTTTTCCAATATAAAGAATTTCCCGAGATCGAAATAGTCCCGGAAGTGATCTCTAATATCAAGAAATATGGAAATAAAAGCATAACTGAATACAGTAAAAAGTTTGGTGATGGAGATCTGACAGAATTCACTGTAAGTAAGGCAGAAATAGATAAAGCTTTTCAGGAAACTCCTCCAGATATTATTGATAGTCTAAATATTGCTATAAGCAACATAAGAGAGTTTGCTGAGGCACAATTCAGTATTTTAAAGAATATAGAAATTGATATAGACGGAATAAAGCTTGGACACAAGATAATTCCGCTAAACAGAATAGGTGCTTATGTTCCAGGAGGAAATTATCCTCTCCCCTCATCTGCACTTATGTCTATAATTCCTGCTAAAATTGCAGGTGTAGAAGAAGTTATTGTTTGCAGCCCTAAAATACAACCGATAACAATGACTGCCTGCAAGCTTGCAGGAGCAGATAAGATATTCAGAATAGGAGGCGTTCAAGCTATTGCTGCTATGGCATATGGCACTGAAACCATTCCTAAAGTAGATAAAATAGTAGGCCCCGGAAATAAGTTTGTAACTGCTGCAAAAAAAGAAGTGTATGGGGTTTGTGGGATTGATTTTCTTGCAGGCCCAAGTGAAGTAATGATTATAGCAGATGAAACTGCAAATCCGGAATTCATTGCAGCTGATTTATTAGCTCAAGCTGAGCATGATAAAGAAGCTGAAGTCTGTTTAATAACCACATCAAAAGAATTAGCCGAGAAAGTTAACAAAAAAATAGAACAATTCTTAACTAAACTTGAAACATCGGATATTGCCGGTATTTCAATTCAAGAGGGAGTTATTATATTAATAGATAATATAACCCAGGCAATAGATATCGCCAATAAAAAAGCACCCGAACATCTTGAAATATGCTTTGATAAGGCTGATACCTTTATTGATAAATTCAAAAACTATGGATCATTATTTATAGGTAATTATTCAGCTGAAGTTTTCGGCGATTATTGTAGTGGCACAAATCATATTCTTCCTACAAATGGAATAGCGAGATATACTGGCGGATTAAGTGTATTTGACTTTGTTAAAATTCAATCTTTTCAACAAATATCAAAACAGGCAGTTCAATCCAAATTATGTGCAACTGCTTCAAAAATAGCTCAACTTGAAGGATTATACGCTCATAAACTATCTTCAGACTTAAGATCAGAAAATTAAAATATATATAAAACTTCGCTACTTATAAATAGATGATTTATAATACATATAAAGTAAGAAAAATTTAAATACATAATCTCCAAATTTTTAAAATTCAAATTTAATATGGTAAAATTAGCTTAAAAGGAGAGGGAACGTGGATACAAAAAAATCAGCAAAATTACCTGATGGGGTTGGAAGAAAGATTATTGAAGCATTGAAAAAACAATCTCAGCCTACAAATGATATCCAAATAGAAGAACAATCATCAATTAATGAGTATAATAACCATTTACAAGACTTTAACTCTACAGAAGATTCAGCTTCTTACCACAATGAATCAGAAGATTTATTGTGGACTAATGATGATCAGAATCAATTATATGACAGTAATACACCAAAATCTGATTTTAACGATTTTGTTCTGGATTCAGATGAAGAAAATTTTAATTCAAATAATCATGAACATCATTATCAATACAATGAAGAATCAAATTTGCCACAGCAAGAAGCTAATTCAGAATACTATGAATTGTATGATGATAACCAATTTTCTATAGATGATGAAGAAGAACCAGCTTATGAAGAACATACACCCAC
>MFRQ01000170.1:0-736 GCA_001784615.1 Candidatus Melainabacteria bacterium RIFOXYA2_FULL_32_9 | reverse complement strand
AGACGAACCAGACTCTGGGACAGATGTTGATGCATTAAAATTAATTGCAAATGGAATAAATAAGACAGTTAATGAAAATAATACAGGAATTTTATTAATTACACATTACAATAGAATTTTAGAATATGTAAAACCTGATTTTGTACATATCATCCATAATGGAAAAATAATTTTATCAGGCGATTTAAGTTTAGCACATCAAATAGAAGAAGAAGGATATGAAAAGATTATAGGTGTAAAAAATGAATGAAACAAGTTTTTTGGACATTAATCAGAAGAAATATTCTTTCAAAGAAGATTTAGAATATTTAGAAGTATTCCCAAAAGGATTAAACAAAGAAATAGTAGAAGCAATATCTAAAATAAAAAATGAACCAGAATGGATGTTAAAAATAAGATTAAAAGCATATGGAGAATTTTTAAAAAAACCAATGCCAACATGGGGACCAGATTTAAGCAATATTGATTTTAATGATATTACTTATTATCTATCAGCAAACAAAAAAGTAGAAAATGATTGGGAAAAAGTTCCAGAAAAAATAAAAAACACATTTGAAAAATTAGGAATTCCAGAAGCAGAAAGAAAATTTTTAGCAGGTGCGGGTGCAATGATGGAATCTACAACAGCATATCATAAATTAAGAAAAGATCTAGAAAAAAAAGGAATAATATTTTGTGATACAGATACAGCAATTCACAAACATCCAGAATTAATAAAAAAATATTTTGGAACTGT
>MFRQ01000169.1 GCA_001784615.1 Candidatus Melainabacteria bacterium RIFOXYA2_FULL_32_9 | reverse complement strand
ATGCGCTTTATGAATATATTTGCTCATTATTTTATTTTATAACAAAACGCAGCAGAGCTGCGGGGAATTTACCCTAAGAGATTAAAAGTAGTGCTCCAACGATAACTGATAACTTTAAACTAAGTCCTACTGCTTCAAAGGCTTTAGTCGTTAACCTAAGTTAGGTAATAGATATTACCAAATTAAATTATAGAAGGAGGATTTTTTATGGAAAAAGCTACTTTTGCGGCAGGATGTTTTTGGGGTGTAGAGGAAAAATTTCGCTGTCTGGATGGAGTAGTTGAAACTACAGTAGGATATACAGGCGGAGATTATGAAAATCCGACATATGAAGATGTATGTTCCGGTAAAACAGGTCATGCCGAATCAATAGAGATAATATACGATCCAGCAGTTATTTCTTATGATGACCTGCTAAATGTGTTTTGGAATATGCATAATCCAACCACATTAAATGTGCAGGGGCCTGATATAGGCTCACAATACAGATCAGCAATATTTTTTCATAATCAAATTCAAGAATCTAAAGCCAAAGCATCAAAAGAACAATTACAACAATTAAAAAAATACAAGGGTGATATAGTTACAGAAATAACCCCGGCCAGAAAATTCTACCCGGCAGAAGAATATCACCAGGAATATCTTAAAAAACACAACCGAGGCAAATGCTAAATTATAGCTGACCTCGCATAAATTCAAGACTTTCCATAGTAGCCTCATAATCAGTAATTTCCAGGGAAAGATTTGGTGTAAGATTGTTTTCTTTTAGTGTTTCAAAAACTTCTTTAAAATCTATCGTTCCTTTTAACAAAGAATTATGATCATCAAGAACTTTATAATTATTATGTAAGTGCATATGATAAAGCCTATTACCCTCTTTTTCTATCCATTCTTTAACAGTCATATAAGTTTTATGGTTCACATGACCTGTATCAATACAAAGTTTTAGCTTTTCAGACTTTACCCTGTCAACTATTTTAATCAGTATTTCAGGTTTTCTTTCATCAGTATTCTCTAAAACTATAATTATGTCCGTTCCATCAAGTTTTTTTATAAAAGATTTCCAGAATTCAACCTGCTCATCAATAAACCATCCTGTTTCAGGCCATCTTCTGAATGCATCATAACCGGTATGAAATACAATAGTTTTAACATTCAGAATTATAGCAATTTCTACCGACTGACTATAGCGATAAATTGTAAATTCTCTTTTTTCAGGATTCTTAGATACAGGATTAACTTTTTGATAAGCGCCATGAAGGGCTAATTTGCCATTGAAACCCTTTAAGGCATCTTTATAAACAGGTAATAATGCATCCAAATTATCCAAATCACGATTTTTGACAAAGCCTTTAAGCTCAATGTTCAAGCCCTGCCTATTAGCTATATTAACAACTTCTTTTAAATCATCTTTAATTTTTGAGGAAATATAAACATCAAAATGCACAATTATCACCTTAAAATTCTATTTAGAGCCTATCCGAGAATTCAAAAAATGATGCTTCGAGATTGCCACGCAAGAATAATTGATGCTGGTTATTCACGACTCATGGCTCGCAATAACAGTGCGTATTATTGGAATGATCGGTGACTTAAAAGAGTGACTGTGTCACCTCGCAATGACAGCGGGGTATTATTGCAAAAGTTGCTGACCAAAGAAAGTGCGAAGCACCTCGCAATGACAGAAAAACTTATTTATTGGATAGGTTCTTAGTAGCCTTACTATATAATTCAGAAAACAATGTTTGCATATTTTATCATTTTAAACAACACAAATCAGTTGGTAAATAATCTAATTTATCAACATAAATATAGTTAAAATAAATATTTAAACCTGTGGGGATGTTAGTTAAGAATTATATATGCTTTAATACCTAGAAACTACTTGGGAGATAGAAAATGAGAATAATTATCAGCACTTTAAGCTTATTACTTATGTTTTTATTCATAACTAACCCAATTATGGCTCAAGTCCCAAACATCCCGCCCAGAGGACTATCAGCAACACAAATATATAAACAGGCTGCTCCTGCAACTGTAGTTATTCGTACTGATGACGACTCACAAGGCAGCGGAATTATTTTACATCCATCAGGAATAATATTAACTAATTTCCACGTAATTGAAGGGGCAAAAAAAGATATTACCGTTAAACTACAAGATGGCAAAACTTACAAAGTAACAGGAATTGGCACAGTTAACCCGTTATATGATTTTGCACTCATTAAAATAAACCCTCAAAGAAGTTTACCTATTGTACAAATGGGAAACTCTGAAAGACTTGAACCAGGAGAGGAAATCTTTGCTATAAGCACTCCTAAAGGATTAGAATTCTCTATTTCTGATGGAATCATAAGCCAGGTTAAATCTGATGTAATGTTCTGTCCAGATTGTATTCAATTTACCGCACCTGTTTCACCAGGATCAAGTGGAGGTGGATTATTCAATAATAGAGGTGAATTAGTAGGTATAATTGCTGCACGATTCCCCTCTGCAACTGTTCAAAATATCAATTTTGCTACACCAATCAATATAATTAAAAGCAATTTGAATAATCAAATTCGTAGTTTATCTAATTATTCCGGCTCAATAACATCTCTCTTACAAAGCATGTCAGATCCTGGATTATTAGGAATATACTATCTCAGGCATGATGAACCAGACCTTGCTATTGAGTTTTTTGAAAAATCAATTCCAAGACATAGTAGCGATCCAGAGCTTCAAGGTATAGAATCTGCAATTCTGGCAGAATTATATCTGGATAAATTTACCAGGGTTGGTGATACTTCTAACTTACAAAATGCAAAATCATACTTTAATAGAGCTATAAGTCTTGGGTTTAAAGAACCTGAAGTATATACAGGGCTAGGTATCACAGCTGTTTTATTAAACGATACGCAGAGTTATCGAATAGCATATAATGAACTCTTAAAAATAGACCCGGAACAAGCTCAAGAATTAAGCTTATTCCGAGAAAACATAGCCACTCTTGAAAAAGAATTTGAAGGAACCAGCTCAAAAACAGAAGCAAAAACTAGAGAAACCAAATTAAGAAGCAAAACTCTGGAAATATTCAACAATTCTTTTAATTTAAAAGAAAATGAGAAAAAATAATAAATACCAATATTAATCTTCATATCACTAAATTTAGCAAAAATATCTGCCTGCAAAATTAGTATTATAGAAGATATCATCCTCCAGATACTTCTTCCAGGTTTCTATTTGATAAGATTTCTCTTGAGATATCGAAGATTCACATACTCCTCTTCTTGATAATGATTCAAAATGATATAGTATGCAATGAGGGTTATAAAGATTATAATATCCAGCTTCTAACAGCTTAAAGCAAAAATCTGTATCATTACATTCAACAGCCAGGTTTTCATTAAGCCCACCTACTTCCAGGTATTTAGCTTTAGACACCATAATACAAGCACCTGTAAGACACATAAACTCTCTAATTAAACGATTATAATTTTTATAACCAGCTTTTCTCGAGTGGACTTTAATGTTAACGTGGCATAAATCCCCATTTCTTCTTTTTACCATGCCTACATGCTGAATTCTATTATTAGGATATAATAATTTTGCACCAACCACACCAACATGATCTAGTTGAGCTAATCCAAGAGAGCTTTCTATCCAATCAGGAGATATAACTTCAATATCATTGTTTAGTAAGACAATATATTCTCCCTCAGCAACATTGACAGCCATGTTATTCAGCTTTGAAAAGTTAAAATCCATATCAGCATCAATAACTTTATGCTTAATAATTTCCAAATAATCAAGTGTATCCTGATTTTGACTTCTATTATTGACTAAAATAATCTCATAATTTTTATACGTAGATTTTTGCTCTATACTATCTACACAATTCTTTAGAACATCTATTTTATCCCTAAAAGGGATTATAATAGACACTTTTGGATTATTTTCAGGCTTGAATTTAAGAATATTATAACTTTTAGGAGAATTTTTGAGAATCTCGGCATTTAAATTTCTCTGTATTAATTCAGCTTCAACAATTTTTTGAGTTGATGTATTTTTTAATTTCCTATAATTTCCATAAGATCTATGATACAGAATATCGGAAATCCTATGTATATTAAGTTTATCCCGTGTTATTTCAAGTATAAATTTGTATAACTCAGCTTGAGAAAGTTTATCTATGTTTTTTAACTTAGAAAAAATAGAACTTTGAACTTTTACAGTTAATAATGCATTAATATAATTATGACTCCACAATAAAAATGGAGCATATTGCGGCTTAAAATAAGCATTATACCTAAAACCCAGGAAATTTCTAATATCTTCATCACTATATATCAACTCTGTATCGGGGTATTTAGATATAGCACAAACAATTGAGCTCAAAGCATGATTTGAAATTAAATCTCCCTGCTCTACAAAGCAGATATGCGTACATTTTTTCTGATAAATCTCATCCAATATATTACTAAGATTGTCTAAAGCTATGAATACTGAATAATTCTTATAAATCTGCTTTTTTAGACTTCTTTCAAATTGTGCAAATTTCAACTTGCTAAATTTATCTTGATAAAAATAGATAATAGCAAACTTATGCTCGCTTGCTTCTACTATTTTATGCTGTCTTTTTCTATCTTTAATTAACCAGGATAAGTATGAAAAGCATCTAAAGAATCTAGAGCTGCTAAAATCAACAAGAGCGCCTTTTAAGATATGCTTGATAGACTTACTTGATTCTTTAAAGTCAGATATTTTACCTGCTTTTATATATTTAGTAATAATTTTCCACATTTACACTCGACGCACAAACCTTTATTATCCCAGTCTTGTAAGCTAAAGTTTAGCATACGCTAAAAAAGTTTTAAATTCTAACAGGGTTTAATTTTATTAATTTGTTATAAATATTTTGCAATAAAAAATTCCCCCTGAAAGGAGTCGAACCTTCAACAAGCCAGACCTGAACCGACCGCGTCTACCAATTGCGCCACAGAGGGATATTAAATAGGAGAAAGTGAGATTTGAACTCACGGTACGCTACTAACGTACGGTTGTTTTCAAGACAACTGCTTTAAACCACTCAGCCATTTCTCCTAATATCTTATTTTCAAACTCAATTCTATAGACGCATAAGTTTTTTAAATGATTCATATTTCAACCCTGATATAAGATAATCAAGAACCTTATATGTAAAATAAACCTCAACCAATGGCTATTTAATTAATTCAAAAATAAGCTAATAATAAATTTAAACTAATAATGATTATTCTAAGGTTTTATAACTAAACTCATAAACCTTAAGGGGATTGAATTATGAAAACTATAAAAGATGTCGACGTAAGGGATAAGAAAGTTCTTTTAAGAGAAGATTTTAATGTTCCCTTAAAAGATCACCATGTATCCAACAATTCAAGAATAAAAGCAGCTTTACCAACAATTAACTACTTAAGAGAACAAGGTGCAAAAGTAATTTTGATATCAGAATTAGGCAAGCCAGAAGGACAAACAATTACAGATTTCAGAATGAATCCTGTAGCTGAAGAACTTGAGAAATTATTAAAAACCCATATAGAGAGCATAGACGAAATATTCGGAGTAGATGCCAGAACCGCTATCTCCAATATGCATCCTGGAGATGTAATTTTACTTGAAAATCTTGGTTTTCATAAAGAAGAATACAAAAATGATGACTGGTTTGCTCACGGTTTAGCAAATCTTGCAGATATTTATGTAGATGATGATTTCAGAATAGCAAATGAAGAACATGCCTCCAATATTGCCATAACTAATCATATTCCAAGTTATGCAGGACTATTAATGGAAAAAGAGCTAGATCAAATAGTAAACTTTATCCTAAATATTGACCACCCTTTTGTGTTACTTATGGGAGGCAAAAATCCTGAATCTAAAATGCCTGTAATAGAAAGATTCATAGAAATTGCAGATTATATTTTAGTTGCAGGTGAGGTTGGCCTAACTTTCTTAAAAGCTCAAGGGCATGAAATCGGTAAAGCTAATATATCAGATACAGCTGTAGAAATGGCAAAACAACTAATGTGTGAATCTAAACTGGAAAGAAATCCAATAATATTACCCGATGATTTTCTGGTAGCAGAAGAAATAAGACCTGGTGCCTCTCATAATTTCGTTTCCAGAGAAAATATTCCAAAAGACTGGCACGTTGTAGATATAGGTCCTAGAACTTTTGAAGAATTTAATAAACTGATTTATGAAGCAAGAAGAGTAATCTGGAACGGTCCAGTGGGGGTAATTGAGATTGCAGATTTTGAGAATGGGAATAGATCAATAGCTCAAACTATAGCTAGCACTGATGCCTCAACGATGGTTGGTGGGATAGATACAGTAAACGCAATTTACAAATATGATAAAGCTTCTCACATTAACGTCGTCTCTACCGGAGGAATCTCATTTATCGATGTTTTACAGGCAAAAGATATTCCAGCAATAAGGGTTTTAGAATAAAACTTTGCCTTATCAATATTAATCCCACATCCCCCAATTTTAACGGTAAAGGTCAGAATATGAGGGTAATGTCATTGTTGTACAACAGAAATTTATTTGTCGGATAGGCTCTAAATTTGCTTTTCAGAATATTGTAAAATTTTGTTAAAATTTTTACTCAAGGGTGTTATTTTTTATTGTTAGTGTATTTTATACACCTAGTTCATATGCATAATAAAAATTTGAAATTATCTGGAAAAAGTGATTAAGAAGAGTCAAATTAGGGTGTAGAAGGAAAATATGATGTTAACTGAAGTTACCTACTTAAGGCCACAAGTAAGATTGTTGAATAATAAGAATTCTTTCAAGGAGATTGAGAAAAAGCAGGAAGAATTTTCATCATTTAATAAAAATGATCTCGCAAAACCAAGTGTAGAAAATTTAAAAGCTAACTTTATAACTTTTACTGGTGATAAATCTAATAAAGAAGACTCTAAACCATATGAAAAACCAGCTGAATTGTTAGCACTTAACCTTGCTAGCGGTCATCAAGTTAATCTTGTTTATAAAGAGGGTAGTGAACCTTCACTTGTTATTGACTCTTTTTCTAAAATGTTGACAGATGGAAAGTTTGAGAATATGGGCTTTTCACCAAATAAGACTTCAGTATGGGCACTAAATACAAGTAGATTAATCAACGAAAATAGAGATTTTCGTGGAGAATTAACAATTAAGGCGAATGAAGCTAAGAAAAGAGGAGGAAAATTAATTGTATTTATACAGGATTTTCCAGAATTTTTAGCACAACAAAAAGTTTATCCGCCATTAATAAATAAGCCTGTTCCTCCATTTATATTGTTTGAAGATCCACGCTTAGAAAACGTAAAATTTGTAGGTATTACATCAGAAGAATCTTATGAAGAATATACCGATAAAAAAAATCCTTATCGTAGATCAGAAGATAATTTATGGCTAAAACATTTTAAAAAGGTTGCTCTTTCAGCTCCTAGTCCTGAAGAAACTAAAGAAATGCTCAAAGAACCTAAATGTATAAAAGATTTTCTTTCTGATGATTTAAAGCATATTAAATTTAGTGATGAAGCCATAGATACCGCAGTTGATTTAACTGTAACAGTATCAGGAGAATTTCCTGATAAAGCTATGAAGCTTTTAAGATTAGCTATTGCAAATAAAGCAAATAAAGGCTCTGGTTATATTGATTTCATTGATAAAAAAGATATTGAAGATGTGTATAAGACATATCCTGAATTGCTCGAATTTGCAAAGTCTAAATCGGGTGCATTTCAAGTAATCCATAATTCAAAAGTCAGACTATCAGATGTAGGTGGAATTGGTCCAATAAAAAGAGAGATAAAAGAAGATCTATTGGATTATATGAATGATCCTAAAAAATTACAAAGTGGTGATATGCCTAAAGGTGTTTTACTATATGGTACTCCCGGAACTGGTAAAACTTTACTTGCAAAAGCTGTAGCAGGTGAGGCAGGTGTGCCTTTTGTTGCTACATCAGGTAGTGAATTTATTGAGAAATATGTTGGTGTAGGCGCCCAAAGAGTAAGAGAAGTATTTGATCTTGCTGTAAACGAGGCTAGAAAAAATAGTAAAAAAACAGCTATTGTCTTTATAGATGAGATTGATGCTTTTGCTAAAAAGCGTGGATCTGATAATTCCGGTGGTTCAAGTGAGACAACTCAAACATTAGATCAATTACTAGCAGAAATGGACGGTATATCGAATCATAGTGATGTCAATATAATAGTAATGGCAGCTACTAATCATAAAGATATGCTTGATGATGCACTGACAAGACCGGGCAGATTTGACCTTCAATTCAATATCCCTAATCCATCAAGGAATAAAAAAGCAAGACGAGAAATATTGGAAATACATGCTAAAAATAAACCTTTTAAAAATGAAGAGGAAAAACAAAGAATTCTTAATTTGGCTACTGAGACAACAGAAGGTTTTTCAGGTGCAGAGTTAGCTGACTTAATGAAAAGAGGGAAGAGAATGGTTGATAAACCAGATAGAACAATCCCATATATAACTGAGTCTGATATACAGGAAGCTAAGTTACAACTAAAATTTGGATTAATAAAAGAATATGATGATCCAGAGTGGTCTGCAGACAGGACTAAAAAACATGAATTAGGACACGCTGTATCAAATCTTAATATGAACCAAGCAATGCTTGAGCCTTGGAATAAGCCTGTTTCGGATATTGATTTAATCACATTTGAACCAAGAGGCGGTTTTTTAGGTGCAGTTACTCTTAAGCCTGGGGAAAATACTCAATATACATTTGATTCTGTAATTGCAGACATTGTATCTGCCTATGGTGGTTATATAACTGAGAAAGCCTATTATGGTACTAATAGTGTTGGAGTTAGTCAAGATTTGGATAGTGCTACTGGACTAGCATACAGAGCTATAACAGAGTGGGGGCTTGGGCCAAATACTGGAGTTAAATCAATTGGAAATAATAAGTTGCTTGAAAAAATTTATGAATCTAAAGTAGAAAAAGATATTGATCTGTTTACTACTACAGCAGTTGCAGTAACGGAAAAAATAATTAAATTTAATAAAGGCTTTATAGATTTTCTTTTAGAAGATAGCAAAACTGGTAAGATTAAACAAAATCTTTCCGGTGAGGAATTCAAGCAGACTTATGATAAGTGGATTAAAGAAAATGGGAAAGAAAAGGAATTATCCAATCTCCATAGAGAAATAAGAGAAACTATTGAGAATGCACAACGAGGAAAACTTCCTATAGAAATTTAATTCAACTGAAATTGAATCTATCAATTTATAAAAGAATCCTACTCAAATGAGTAGGATTCTTTTATAAATCTTTAAAAATTATTTTTCAGCAACTGAAATGTTTGTTACACCAGCCGTTCTTGCGGCATCCATAACTGTAACAACCGCACCATGAGTTGCATTACTTGCTGCTTGAATTAACAAGCCTTCTTTCTTTTCTTTTGAAGCTTCTTGAATGGCAAATATTAATTCATTAGCCGTAATAGGCTTTTCATCCATAGTATATGCACCGTTATCAGCAACATCAATTGTAATAAGTTTAGCTTCTTTCGGTTTTTCCTTGACTTCCTGATTATTTGGAACAATTAGATTTAATCCTTGCTGGTCTAATAATGGTGCTATAACCATCATTATTATTAACAATACAAGAAAAATATCTGTTAAAGGTGTAATGTTAATATCATTAAATTCTTTTTTGTTTTTTGAGGTTGACATACCTATAAGACCTATCTAATTATTTACTCAATTGTTTCTGGTTCTTGACCCACAGGGATTTCACTATTTGCAGCATTGCCTTGAAGTTCTTTTTGCTGTTTTTTAGATAGTGGTTCACCTGCTACAGTCAGCTTCTCATATCCAGCAGCTTGTGCTGCTCTCATGACTTTCATTATTTCCTTATTTTTTGTAGATGTATCAGCTTTTACCACAACATTTTTTTCTTTTGCTTTATTTACAAGTTTAGTTAATTCAGCTTCCAGGTTAACAGGATCGATAGCATTGCCGTCTATAAAAAACTGAGCATTTTTTGTGATGGCTACAGTTACCTTATTTTCATCAACACTTAATCCACTATTGATTTGTGGCATTGTAATGTCTTTATCAATAGCCTGAAACATAGGTGCTATAACCATCATAATAATTAACAAAACTAAAAATATGTCTGTTAATGGGGTTATATTAATATCATTGAATTCTTTTTTGTATGATGATGTAGATATTCCCATTTATAATTTATCCTATATTAATATTGTGGATGTGGTTGCATTTTGCGAATAGTAGCCTCTTTTTCTGCTTCTTCTTGTTCTTCACCATCTGCAAAGCTCAGGAATAGAAGTTTTAAGAGTTGGAAATCATCTTCATATCTTCTAACAACTGTCTGGAAGGAGTTATAAAGAATTACCGCAATAATAGCAACACCTAAACCAAATGCTGTTGCGATAAGTGCAGATCCAATACCCATAGCTACTGCTGCACTCTGGTTACCTTGAGCAGCTAAATCCTGGAAGGTGTATAAAATCCTGACAACTGTACCGAATAATCCTAAGAATGGCGCTACACCACCGATAGTTCCCAAAATTGTTATATGTTTTTCTAATTTTCTTGTTGCAAGGTTTGCAGTAATATCAAATGATCTTGAAAAGTCTTTTTTCTGCTCAGCAAGAACACGTACACCCTCTTCTGCAACTTCTCCTATAATTCCACCTAGCTGAGCACTGAGATTTTGTGCTCCATCAAGGTTATTTTTTTGAAGTTCTTTTTGTAATCTGTGAATAAATTGCACAACATCTCTTTTATTTTCTTTATAGAAAGAAAACCTGTTAATTGCTACTGCAACAACTAGAACAGAGGATACTAATATTGGGAAAAGTATTGCCCAGTCTTGTTTAAGTGAATGAATTAATAATTCCATTATGCTACCTCGCTTATTTAACTACTTAATATTATATTCTTATTTTAATGTCTGCCACCACTGATTCCAAAAACGTTATAATCAAAAGTGAATTGTATATCAACGGAATTTTCTCTATATTCGGGAGGTAAAGGTTTAAAAGGCGCTGTTAATTGTACTGCAGATACTGCAGCTTGGTCTGTCTCTCGATTTCCTGATGAGTTAAGAACGCTTAATGATAATAATCTTCCATCTTTGCTAACTTTAAATAGTATTACTACTCTTTTACTTTCATTACCTCTTGGAGGATTCCAATTACGTTTAATTCTTCTTTGCAATTCTCTCATATAGGGACCAAAATCCGGCTCTTTAATGGCATCAATTCCAGGACTGCCATAAGGATTTCCAGGACTTGGATTTCCAGCATTGCCACTTCCCTGAGAACGACCACTATTATAACGTCCTTGACTTGAGCTGCCAGTGCCACCGCTTGACATAACGGGTGCTGGCGACGATGAGGGAGAAGAGCTTCCTATTGGGCCGCTGGTAACAGGTCCGCCACTGGAGGGAGAAATAGCTTTAGGCGCTTTAGCAGCTGGAACGGGTATAGAAAATATATTTGGACGTGCAAGGTTAGGTTTTGGTGCACTTTGCTGTGGAACAGGTCTTGGAGGAACAGGAGTATCCATTTGCTGTTGGCTGGATTTGCTAGATTTTCTAGGTTGAATAGCCTTTTGAGGTGGAGCACTTGGTGCACTTGCACTTTGTGGAGTGCTTTTAGGTGCACTTGGTTCCGGTTCTGAAATAGGCTTATTCGGATCATGTTTTCCGCCAGCCCTTGAATTTCTGTCAGCTCTAAATTTTGTATTAGGATCTAAAGGTTTTTGATCTGGTTTATTAACTAGAACAAATTCTATATCTCGTATTTTAGGCTGTGGACGATCAAATAATGGCAATGTTATACCTAAAATTGCCAGGAGAAGTATGAGTAATTTAAATAATAACCACAATAGGCCTATTATAGCAGGATGTGCAACAGCTGAAATGACCAAAGCTTTTTCAAGAGAAATCTCTTTGGGTTCATTCCTTACTACTGCTGGTATACTACTATAGTTATTATCACCTGTTTCGGATTTTTCTTCTCTCGTCCCCAATGTGTTCATCAATTTTTCCTGTTTAATGCTAAATTACTTACTATTTCTCGGCTACTTGCTAATTAACTATAGTCTAGCATGATCTGGAAAATATGAGCAATTAATCAGTTTGATATTATCTGATTAATAATGATATGAATTTCCTGTATCTTCTAAATCCTGATCAAGTACAATGTCTATTCTTGTATTTCCAGGTATTACAGCTTCTATGCCTCTGGTCGCAAATGTACTTAGTAGGCCAGCACCACTTCCTATAGCTGTACCAGACCATGCACCTGTTCCAGGCTTGCCGGTAATGCCACCCAGCGCAACGCCTGCAATCGCACCACCTGCTGCTCCTATAGCTGTATTTTTTGCAGCTCTTGTTAATGTAGTCACAGATGTGCCGCCATACACAATACCTGTACCATCTTCAGTTGCAATTTTACCAGAAATAGGGTATCTTTTGCCATTTGGTGTAGTTGCTGTATTGAAACGTATATTTAATTTGCCGTTTTTACCCATTCTACCAGCTTTCTCTGCGTCAACTACTCTGCCTTCAACTCTAGTTCCTGCTGGTAATATAACTGAACCACCTGATGAAATATCTGCATTAAGCATAGCTGTAACTGTATCACCTGTGCGAGCATATTCGCTGCTTATTGGGCTTGATATTGCAGCATTAAGCTCAGCACCTCTTGGTAAAACTATTCTGCCTTGTAAAGGTGGTATGTAATTTGATTGGTAATTTTGTTGTTGATATGCAGGCTGATAGGTTGGAGTATTTACCTGGCTATATCCTTGATTGTATCCCTGATTATAATTTGATCCATAGTTATAATTACTTTGATATCCTTGTGCTAATACAGGAGTTAAACAATTAATTACAAATGCACCAGTTAAAATACCTACTGCAACTAATTTTGTTCTATTTCTCATCTGAATCTCCTTTTTACCTAGTTAAGTAAGGTAAACCTATTACTCGCTTTTAATTACTTATGATACCATAATACGATCAAACTGCATATATCAATAATCTTTAATGATATTAATTTTTAATTCTTTATCTAGTACAAGTATCCATTCTGATCCTGTTAGTATTTCAGTATCTTTTCCCATTTTTCTTGGGCCATCAGGTATTAGTTGTACAACGCTACCAATTCCCAATATTGAATGAGGAACTTTTTTATAGCCGACACGATCTGTGAATTCACCGCCAAATACGCCTGTTCCGTCTTTAGTCCAGACGTGTGCCAGTATATTTAACTCTTGGTTATCAGGTAATTTTAGAGAATTAAAGACTATCTCAAAAAAACCGTTTTTTCCTTGTTGAGCTCTTCCGAGCCTTATGATACTACCTATAAGCTTTGAATCTTTAGGTATACATATAACATCTCCTATTTGTATGTCAACGGGTATAATTAATTCTACTTTATCATTCACATTATTATATGCAGTTGAAAGATTATGGGGTAAAATTCCTTTAAACATCGTTCCTGCTGGAAAATTTACATTGTATGTATCATCTAAAGAATTGTCAGCTCTTGCATGTGAATTAATAGATAAAATAAAGAGAAGTATAGGAATAAATATTATGAAAAAAAGGTATTTTTTAAATTTGTCTGATTGTTTCACTTGATAATTCCTTGCTATTCCAAATATTCATAAATAAGTATATAATTTAAAATACTTTTTTAGAAGATTTATTTGCTTGAAATGATTTAAAACATCTTTTAATCATTTTAGTGTATCCAATAATCTTAAACGTTAAATATATATAAAAGGTTCAATTTTTATAAGAAAAATGAAGAAAAATTTTTTAAATGTTATTTTTGTAAAATTCATTATTAGCTTGTTTTTTTTATTCCAATTGCCTGGTCTTGCATATAATAGTGCTTTCCAGGCTGGTATTGATGCTTATAATATGTATAATTATCCTCTTGCAGAACAATATTTCAGAAAAGCACTTATGAATGAGCCTAATAAATCTACTATTAGATATTATCTGGCAATAACACTTGTGAAAAATAAAAAAGTTAAAGAAGCTCAGTCAGAATATATGGCAATAATTGATGCAGAGCCAAATTCAGAGGCTGCTTATAAAGCTGTTCAGGGGTTAAAATTAATTGGTGTTCCATATAATAAAACTTCTAAAAGAGTTGTTCTGAACATAAATGATAGTAATTCAGCATTAGTCGTCAAGGATGTAGTGATTAATAGCAAGTTAGGGGCAAACTTTATTCTTGATACTGGCGCTACGTATACGACAATATCTTATAACTTAGCTAGAAATCTTGGCTTATTAAGAAGTGATTTGCCTAGAGTAAGTGTAATGACAGCTAATGGAAGAATTAATGCTCCTAAGGTTGTTTTAAATAGTGTTGAAATTGATGGTTTAGTAGCTAGAAATGTTGAAGTGATGATTCTTGATATTGGTGCATCTAAAGATATTTCTGGCTTATTAGGCTTAAATTTTATTCAAAAGTTTAAACTTACGATAGATAAGAAAAATGGGCAATTAATACTTGAAACCCCGTAATTATTTTTTGATTATTAATACTGAAATTGGTGAATATTCGTAAACTCTTGAACTAACACTTCCTATGAGCCAATCTGATATATTGGTTTTCCCGTGTGCTCCTACAACTATTAGTTTTGAATTATTTTTTTTTGCTTCACTAATTATGGTTGAAGCAGTATTTCCACTTATATGATATTTTTTACCTATTGTTAATGCTTGTTTTGCAATATTTATAGCTGTTCCTCTAATAATTTCTTTGGATACTAGCTCTGACTCTTCTATTATTCTTGAAATATCAGTGTAAATGTAAGCATCTGTTGGAATAACTTCTTGAATTGGTGTAGTTACATTTAATATATTAATGATGGCTCTTTTTTTATCAAGGAATTTACCTACATTGTTAGATGCATATTCCGAGTATTCTGAGCTATCTGCTGCAAATAGTACTGAATAATTTTCTCCATCTTCAATATTTGATAACTCTGTAGGCTTAATTACAAGAACAGAAGCTTTACTCAGTCTTGAAACTTTATAACTTACACTCCCTAGAAAGAATCTTTGTACTGTATGTTTATTATGTGAACCTAATACTATTAAATCATAGTTCTCTTGTTTAGCTAGATTTAATATATTGTCTCCTGCGTTTCCCTCTTTATACAAGAAACCTTTATAATTATAGCCTTCTTGTTCAAGATAATTTTCGATATAAGCAAAGTCTGCTTTTTCTGCTTCGTGTTCAATGAATTTTTGAGGAGAATTTATGAAATAATATTCTTCTGCAACTGAGGTTTCAAGTACATTCAATAGAGTGATTTCTGAATTATTTTTATCAATAATATTACAGGCTGTATGGACAATTATTTTTGCTAAGTTAGGTTCATCTATTGCAATTAGAACCTTGATTTTATTCATTTTAAACTCCTTATTTTTTAAGAATTATATTAGTCAATTCGGTGATTAACCAGCTACAGCAAGATAATTTTTAGTATTAACAAATGTGGCTAGCACTCTACTTCAAAAATTACATTAATAGCCGATAAAATTGTTAAATTTATTTTTAAAGACCGGATAAATGTATAAATTTAATTTTCAAAATGTGTCATTATTTTATTGTAGCTGTTTATTTATCTTAGTTATTTTACTTACTTTCAACCGTAATTATAGAAAATAGCATTTAATAAATTTGTACAACTGTATAGTAATATTGGTTTGAATATTATCACTTTAAAAAATATCTTATTTATGTCTTAATAACAGAAGTTAGGTAGTATTTATGTAAAGAGGTAAGATCAGGTGAAAGCTAGAAGAGCTGCTAGAGAATTGGCCCTTTTGGCATTTTCTCAATTAAGCAAGGATATTGAAACCTTAAAAGATAAAGAGTTAGAAGAAATAGTCGTTTTATCTGTTAGAACACTTGTGAATAATGCAGAAAATGAGTTAAAAAAAACGTTAAGTGCGCTCTTTGATACAAGAGAGTTTATAGAAAACTATGAAATTGATCATCAGGAAAATATAAAACGTCCAGTTGAAGCTCCTGTGCTTCCTGTTCCAATTCCTTTAACTTCTGATATGGTAGGAAGAATTGATACAGTAATTGATGCGATAGATAAAACTTTCTCAGCGACAGAAATAGTAGAATTATCTTCTTTGGCTAACCAGGAAGAAGTTAAAGAATACATAATAAGACTAGTGAAAATTTATGTTGAAAATAAGAAAGAAGTAGATGACCAGATAAGCAAATGTGCAAAAGGCTGGAATATTGAGAGATTAGTTAGAATAGACAGAGATATTTTAAGGATTGCTATAGTTGAATTATTATATTTCGCTGATATACCGTTAAGTGTATCCATTGATGAGGCTGTTGAACTTGCTAAAAAATATAGCACAGAAGAAAGTTCAAGCTTTATAAATGGTATTTTAAGGCAGGTAGTTGAGGAAAATAAATTATACGGCCAAAAAAGTTAGGTGATATCTATCACTCAACTTAAGTCAACGGCTAAAGACTTTAAGTAATTAGACTCAGTTAAAAGCTATAAGTTTACGTTAGAGTACTATTAAAGTTAATAATTAGGGATATTTTATGGTATTTGATATATTTAAGAAGTTTGTTGGACAAGGAGAAAATAAGGAGAAGCAGGATACTAATGTTTCTGAAGTTACTGAACAGGTAAATGCGGAGCAGGGTATTCAAGCACATTCTGACCCAATTGAAAATAATGAAACAAAGAGAAATTTATTCGGTATCTCTTTTTCAAACCTAAAACAGGCTATTTCAAAAACTAGCGAGTCCCTGGTTGATAATGTTTTATCTTTAACACAGGGTAAACAGGAAATTGATGATGATTTATTAGATGAAATGGAAGAAGCACTTATAAAAGCTGATTTAGGTATTGATACTAGTGTTGATATTATTGAAAAATTAAGAGCGAATAAAAATAAAATCAGACCTGACAGAATTGGAGAGTTTTTGAGAAACGAATTTACGCAGGTTCTTGGTACCACCAATTCTAATAGTCTCAATATTAAGAATAATCAATTAAATATATTCCTTATAACCGGAGTTAATGGAGCAGGAAAGACAACTCTTATTGGTAAATTAGCATATAGATTTAATATGCAGGGTAAGAAAGTTATTGTTGCTGCTGGAGATACTTTTAGAGCTGCTGCTGAAGATCAACTTGAAATATGGACTAATAGAGCAGGAGCAGAAATAGTTAGACGTGATGGTGCTGATCCGGCTTCTGTTGTATTTGATGCAATTAATCAGGCTAAAGAGCAAAATGCTGATATATTGTTGATTGATACAGCAGGAAGATTGCAAAATAAATTTAACTTAATGGAAGAACTAAATAAAATAAAAAGAGTCATAGATAGAGAGGCGCCTGAATGTTTATCCGAGTCTTTATTGGTTTTGGATGCTACTACAGGACAAAATGGATTAAAGCAGGCAGAAGTATTTAATGAAGCTGTTCAATTAACTTCTGTAGCGCTTACAAAATTGGACGGAACTGCAAAAGGTGGTATAGTTATAGCCATTGCTAAAGAATTTAGTCTACCAGTTAAGTTAATTGGAGTTGGAGAGAAACTTGAAGACTTAAAAGACTTTAATCCTAATGATTTTGTTAATGCCTTATTTGAGAAATAAAATAATACCGGAGTATATAATATGTTTGAAGCCTTATCAGATCGCTTGCAAGAAGCTGTAAAAAATGCGTCAGGACAAGGAACGCTTACAGAAGATAATATAACTGAAGCTCTTAGAGAAGTCAGAAGAGCTTTATTAGAGGCTGATGTTAGTTTAAAAATTGTAAAAGCTTTTATCTCAAAAATAAAAGATAGAGCCCATGGTGAGGAAGTTCTAAAAAGTCTTACCCCTGGTCAACAGCTCGTTAAAGTTGTATATGATGAACTTGTAGAGCTTTTGGGTGGTGAACATAAGCCTATTTCTACAGAAGGTAAGCCAAATATTATAATGCTGTTTGGTTTGCAGGGGTCTGGTAAAACAACCAGTGCTGCAAAATTAGCTGTAAGAATTAGAAAAAATGGTCGAAATCCTCTTTTAGTTGCAGCTGACGTATATAGACCGGCAGCTATAAAACAGCTCCAATCTTTGGGAAAACAAATTAATGCACCTGTTTATGCTGTCGAAGACAGTACTGATGTTCGCTCAATTGTCTCATCAGCAATAGACTATGCAAAAGAGAATGGACATAACACCGTAATTGTTGATACAGCAGGCAGATTGCAAATTGATACTGAACTTATGGCTGAACTTGTTATTCTCGACAGATTATTCACTCCGGCTGAAAAGCTGTTAGTAATAGATTCGATGACTGGTCAGGCAGCTGTTGGAGTTGCTGAAACATTTAATGAGCAATTGGGAATTACTGGTATTGTTTTAACCAAGCTTGATGGTGATGCAAGAGGCGGTGCAGCTTTAAGTGTGGTCCATGCTACTGGAAAACCAATTAAGTTCGCAGGCATGGGAGAAAAGCTTGATGCTTTAGAACCATTTTATCCAGATAGAATGGCTCAAAGAATTCTTGGCATGGGAGATGTGCTGAGTTTAATTGAGAAAGCTCAGGAAAGTTTTGACGTTGAGTCAGCTAAAGAACTTGAAAGAAAAATGAGAACAAAAGAGTTTTCTCTTGAAGATTTTATGAAAATTCAAAAGCAAATGAAAATGCTTGGTTCTTTAGATCAAATTTTAGGAATGTTGCCGATTCCAGGCATGTCAAAAACTGATAGAGAACAGATAGCGCATGTTGGAGAAAAACAGCTCAAGAGAATTGAAGCCTGTGTAAATAGTATGACTCTTGGTGAAAGACGTAATCCTGATATTATAAATCCAAACAGGAAAAGAAGAATCGCTAAAGGCAGCGGTATTCCTGTAGATGAGATCAATAGATTCTTAAAAGAATTTGAGAATATGCGCAAAATGATGAAAAAAATGACGGATATGACCAAGACTATGAAGGGTAATCCTAATAAAATGATGCATAAATTACCTCCAGGATTAAGAGGAAAATTCCCGCCATTTTAAAATTAGGGTCTTGATAATGAATTTAATTTATTATAATGAGTTTGCTTATGAGCTTTTAGAAAGACTCCTTGTGGCGTCCTTTAAGGGAAAACTTGTTTATATAGGTATAAATGAGAATAATATTAATGATGTTGCCTGTATGACCAGCTTAAAGGTTAAAAAAGATATTAATTCAAATAAAGAAGCAATATCACAAATTAAAGAATACCTTGCTAGAGAAAGAAAAACTTTCAATATAGAAACTGAATTTTTAATTGGTAGTGAATTTCAAAGAAAAGTATGGAATGAACTTGCAAAAATCCCTTATGGAAAAACTATAAGCTATAAACAACTGGCTAATAATATTGGAAATCCTAATGCTTCGAGGGCTGTTGGTAATGCTAATTCAAAAAATCCTATTCCTGTTATTTTTCCTTGTCACAGAGTAATAAATTCTGATGGTGGCCTTGGAGGATTTTCTGGTGGAGTAAAAATAAAGGAATTTTTATTGAATCTGGAATTTGCTAATTAATGGATTGGTACAATAATTTTGAGAGGCAAAGCAATAGTATAAACATGTGGCTATTTTGATCTTTCTGGATAGTTAGTATTTTATTATTTAAGTGATGCATAATAGGGATTTATTTATGCAGTGTAAAAATTGTGGAGCGAGTAACTCACCTAATTCCAGATTTTGCATAAGATGTGGTAAAGGATTAGTAGAGTTAAGTAGCGACTATGAATATTGTCCAAATTGCAATAGCCCGCTTCTTCATCCTGATAAACCATGCCCTTATTGCTCAAATGCTCAAAATTATGCAGAACAGATTTTTTGTGCTGGCTGCAAAATTAGTTTGAATAAAGGCGTTTTTTCCTCAAATATAAAGAGATTAAATGAATTTGAGCGAGTTTTATTAAAGCTCAATAATTCTAATGTATTTTGTGAAAAGTGTATTCAGGAACAAAAAAATAAGGCTTCAGATAAATTAAAGACTTTAAAAAATAGATTTGAGACTTATATAAATAATATTCCTGTTTTATCAGTAGAAAATCCATTAAATTTAACAATAGTAAAATATTACGGAATAGTTAGCTCCCAATCAATTGTTAAAATTGAAACTATTAGGGAATTTAGCAATGATAAAAATATTTGGAACGGTCTTACCAATGATTTCGAATATAAATTGAGTCTTGGAGAAAGATCATGCCTTCTGTCTTTAAAAAAAGAGACTCTCAGGCATGATGCAAATGCAGTTATTAAATGTGATATTAATTATGCAGAGTTAGGTAATTCAAATCATATGTTTTTAGTGGGCATGATGGGAACAGCGGTAGTTATTGAAGAGTTTGAAATTCTAACAGAGCATGAGCAAAGCGTTTATAACTATATAAACGATAATAAATTTGATTTAGAGAAAATTTATAGAAAATAGTTAT
>MFRQ01000168.1 GCA_001784615.1 Candidatus Melainabacteria bacterium RIFOXYA2_FULL_32_9 | reverse complement strand
TCTTAGTATTAAAACTATAGACTTTAATGGTGCAGCTTTGCTGCTTCCTCGTAATGACAGTTTGGACGATTTTTTAAATTTTATAAATACCGCAAACTGCAAATATTAGAAATCTATTACCAATCATTAAATATTATTCTAGGCAAGCACCTGAAAAATTAATTATTATTGCAAAAGTATATTCGTTAATTTATTCGTTTCCTGTAAAAAAGAGAAAGACTTTTAGGTCTTTCTCTTTTTATTAATAATAAGGTTGGTTTTATGCTACTAATAGGTTATTTACGTTACCTATATTAATTACTGGTCTGTTATATGCCATTGGCTTGCGAATATACTGTGGTTTGTTCTGTAATGCAGCAAATGGACTGCTAGCTTGATTAGAATAATAGTAATTATTGACAGTTAAATTAGTTGGTTGAGGCATATATGATTGTTGATATGGTTCATTCCAAGTTTGTTGTGGATATGTTCGTTGTTGTGGGTATGGTTGATCAAAAGGACTCTGCATTTGTGAATCCATTAATTGTTTTAACTTTGCCAATAAAGGTAATAATTGTCTAATATCAATAGAATTTGAATTTTGAGGCGGATAAATTGGATTTTGATCTGCTGTATTTGTCTCTTTTTGGGCTTCTGGAAAAATAGCTTTATCTATTGACTGGCCCAAAGTTCCACCGCCAATTGCACCAAGTATAGCTCCACCTATACCTAGACCTGGTAATAATGTGCTGCCTACTGCTACACCTGCAACTGTAAACGGATTTTGGACTACAGTTTTTACTGCCTCTAAGCTGACTTCAGCAGAGCCTTTTAATGCTGCAAATGGTATATCAATTACAGTTCCGACGGTAGCATCTATGACACCTGAGCCCATATCTTTGAGACCGTCCCATATATCTCCTGTTAAGACTTTTCCTGCGCCTTGTACGACATTTCCTACGCCATCACCAATTTTTTTGAATGCATCACCAATGCCTTTACCGATGTTTCCAATTGCTTTACAAATTCCGTCAAATAACCCCATACGAAAATCTCCTCTCATTATCCCAGATTACATTGTTATTTGGTCATTGGAACAGGCCAAAATTTCACACTAATACGTTATTTATTTAATTTAAATCTCCTCTTTATATATCCAAAATACACCCTGCATATATAAACAATTTTGTTTTTAAAAAATTGCGTATTTTTTGAAAATAGATTAAGAAATATTACGAAAAGTAGAATAATTAGTCTAAAATCCTGATTAAGCGGATACTGGACTTTCAAATGATAAGCAATTACTTGCAAATAGAAAGAGAAAAGGTTTTGACCTTTTCTCTATTAGAGGATAGTTATTAGAGGAGAATTGTAATTATGTTAGATTGATAAATTTCCACTTCTTGCTAATTGAGATATTGGTATAGCTGTATTTAGTAATTTTAAAGGGTTATTAAATAATTGTGGATCAATTGAATTTGTTGACCATATTGATGAATTCATTTGTGAATTGTTTGTTGAAGCTTGTAATATATCTAATAAAGAGTTCTTTGGTGCATCATAATTCATGTTGAATAAATTTAAATCAGTAAGTTTTTGCTCATTTTTTTCAGGTTTTGCTGTACTTTTAAAAATATTACCTGCTGCATTACTAAAAACATTATCAACATTACTTGAAACACTATTTTCCAATCCTGAACCAAGTACACCGCCTAAGTCTTTTCCAAAAACTCCGCTTAATTTACCTGTAATACCACTGAATAAACCATCTAATCCTAATTTGCTTGTAATGCCGCTGAATAGTCCACCACCACCTAATAAGCCTCCTAGTCCAAGCCCTGGAATTAATAATCCTCCTATAGGTAATAAATTACTAAGAAATCCGTCTTTACTGAATAAGTTTTTGCATAAATCACCTATAGCTTTACCTGGATCTTTTATAAAATTACCTATACCTTTTACAACGCCATCTATTGCTTTTTTCGGGTCTTTGATAGTGTCCCATACGCCTTTTACAATATTTCCTGCACCTTTTACAACACCATCTATTGCTTTTTTCGGGTTTTTGATAACATCACATACGCCTTTTACGATATTTCCTGCACCTTTTACAACTCCACCTATAGCATTACCTATACCTTTTACTATTCCATCAAACAATCCCATTACAATATCTCCTTCCCTATTGGTTATTTCTTCCCTCTAATATTGAATTAAATGTCAATAAATACAGCAAATGCTTGCTGTATGGTTTTTTATTTTTTAAAACATTTAAGTAGATTCATTCCTAACTCCTCCAGTAAAATTTAATTCTTCCCTATATTTAAAAAAACTTTTTGTTATTTTAAATTGCCATTTTCTATGGGTTTATTAAGAAATATTACAAAAATATGAGTAATTTATCTGTGTAATGCAGGAATAAGGAACTACTTGATTTAAGTAAGCAAAAAAGTTTTTACATGAAATTATAGTGGAAATGTCATCCCGAATTTATTTCGGGATCTATCTTGCTTGCAAATAAAAGCTTAAAGCGTTAACTGTATAGATGCCGGACTTGTTCCGGCATGACATCAGTAAGGAACAAACAAAAAATTATTGCGTATTTTAAAACGCAAATCTGTCATTGCGAGCGAAGCGAAGCAATCCATTAAATAATGCTATAATTTGGATTGCCACGTCGGGCTTTCAGCCCTCCTCGCAATGACAATATCACTTTATGCGTAAGTATTTTTTGTTACCTCCTTAAGTATTTTTTCTATTTCTTTATATAAAATTCCTGGCTATCAAAATCAAATAGCCAGGAATATCATTATATTTTAGCTTTTATATTAGGCTTTTTTAGAATCTATTTCCTGCTTGAGGGCATCAATAAATTCTTTTACATCTTTAGAACCAAGATCACCTTTGTTCCTTGATCTTATAGAAGCCTGGTTAGATGTTATTTCTCTGTCACCTACAATCATCATATAAGGTACTTTATTTACCTGAGCTTCTCTAATTTTATAGTTCATGCTTTCGCTTCTATCATCAAGTTCAGCTCTAATATCAAGGCTTTTTAGATCATCATATATTGACTTAGCGTACTCCGCATGCCTGTCTGCGATAGGAATCACAACGACTTGTTGTGGTGCTAGCCAGGTTGGGAATGCTCCGCCGTAGTGTTCTATTAATATACCGATAAATCTTTCGAGAGTTCCATAAACTACTCTGTGGATCATAACAGGAGTCTGGAGGCTTCCGTCTTTTTCAGTATATTTAAGATCGAATCTGATAGGTAAATTAAAGTCTAATTGAATTGTCGCACCTTGCCAGGTTCTTCCAAGAGCATCCTTTAATTTGAAGTCGAGTTTAGGGCCGTAAAAAGCACCATCACCTTCATTGATTATATAAGTAAGATTCTTTTCTTCCATTGCCTGTTTAAGACCAGCTTCAGCTTTTTCCCAGATTTCAAGAGAGCCCGCAAAACCTTCTGGTCTGGTTGATAGCTCAATAGTGTATTCAAGATTAAAGAGTTTTAATGTATCATCAACAAGATCAATAATTCGTTTAATTTCATCCACAAACTGGTCCTGAGTGCAGAATATATGAGCATCATCTTGAGTAAACCCACGGACTCTGGTCATGCCATGAAGAGCTCCTGATCGTTCATATCTGTAAACAGTTCCAAGTTCTCCATATCTAAGCGGCAGGCTTCTATAGCTATGTCTTTTTGATTGATAAATCAATATATGAAACGGGCAATTCATAGGCTTAAGAACATAATCCTGCTCATCAACTTCCATATAGAACATATTTTCTCTAAAGTGGTCATTATGTCCTGATATATCCCACAATTGAGATTTAGCTATATGAGGACTGTACACTATGTCATAACCTCTTCTTCTATGTTCCTCTCTCCAGTAGTCTTCAAGCATTTGTCTGACTACACCAAGATTAGGATGCCATAGAACAAGTCCTGCACCGACTTCTTCTCTAATGCTGAACAAGTCTAGTTGAGTTCCAAGTTTTCTATGGTCTCTTCTTTCTGCTTCTTCGAGTTTATCGAGATGATCTTTTAAATCTTCTTTTGTCCAGAAAGCAGTAGCGTAAATTCTTTGGAGCATTTTATTTTTTTCGTTACCACGCCAGTAAGCGCCAGCCACACTTAATAGTTTAAATGCTTTTATAAATTTGGTTGACGGAATATGTGGGCCACGACATAAATCGCTCCAGACTTCTTTTCCAGCTTCTTTAGTTTTGCACACGTACATAGTTGGTGTTTCGTGAGCATATTCCATTAAAAGCTCGGTTTTATAAACTTCACCTTTTTCTCTAAAGTCAGTGAGCTGCTCTTGAACATTTTTAATTTGTACACGCTCAAAAGCCTGATCTTCTTTAATTATTTTATTCATTTCTTCTTCAATCACAGGAATATCTTCAGGAGTGAGAGTGTGTCCCGGAATATCGAAGTCGTAGTAAAAGCCATTTTCTATATTAGGGCCTATGGCAATTTTTGCTTGAGGAAAGGTTCTCTGAACAGCCTGAGCCATAACGTGAGCTGTACTATGTCTTAATATACCAAGGGTTTCAGGATCTTTTGATGTAAGTATTCTTACATTTGCACCATTAATTAATGGAGTATTAATATCAACAATCTCTCCGTTAATTTCTGCTGCAACAGCATTTCTTCTTAAACCTTCACTTATTTTGCCGGCAAGATCAGCGGCAGTTGAATTTTCTTCTAATTCTATATTTGATCCATCCGGTAAAATTACTTTTATCATGTTTCCTACTTTATCAGACATTTTATTTTCCTCGGTTGTAGTATTTAAAATCAAGTGACACTAAACTTATTTAATCATGAACTAATTCTTTTGTGGTGAAGAAATTTCTTTAGGAGTAAATTTAACTCTATTTTTATATTCTTCTTTTAAGAATGTTATCAGATCATCTGAAGCGCGTGGATTTTTATTCCATTTTTCAGATAACATCTTGAAGAAATCCATCTCAAATTTGTATAATACAAGGTCTTTCATCATATTTGCTGAGTTATTATCAAAATCATCTTTTGATAATGGTCTTGGGCAAGCTTTATAAGCAGGATTGGTGTTTTCTTCTGAGCTTATAAAGGGATCAATGTAATAAGCTGACAGGCTATTTTGCTCAAGTTTTGCAGGGTATGTAGAACAGGTTAGAGGTCTTATATTGTAAATTCCGCATCTTGCAATAACTTTATTAAAATTAGCTGAATCCGGATTTTCATCAATCCATTCCTGTAAGAACATACATTTTAGAGAATTAGGAAAAAGGGTACTTTCTCTCATTTTTAGGCACATTCTGTAGTATTTATCTGGTTCACCATCGGTAAATTTCAATAACGGAACCTTATTAAGCATAGCTTTTACATATTGATCATCATTTGGCAAAGCTTCTGAGAAAAAAGAAATATCAAGATTAAGAGTTTCTGCAATATTTAGAATATCAATTCCGGTAATATCAATATTATGTTTGCGACAGCAGCCGGCATGGCAGGAATTACAAATTTGCATATTATATCCTTTAATTCATATATGACAATTATATATTATAGCAAACTCAAGTAGTTACTTAAATAATCGTGTATGTCATTACGAGGTGCTTCGCACTATCTTAAGTCATCAATCATTCCAATAATACTTCTGTCATTACGAGCTATGGACTGTGAATACCAGATAATAATCACTTTTGCGAAGTAATCTAAAAGCAAAAGTCTATGTAGCTAGCAACTTGAGTTAATAACAATTCATTTGGATTTATTAATACTCACTTTAATTGAGTTTCTCAGCTTCATTATTTCTCTAATTTTCTCTTTATATCGCTGAATGGAACCTTCTACCCAGTTTTCCATATGATCTTTTAGATTATCAGCTGACCATCTGCTATTATTTATTGCATCTTCAGGAAACGATATCAGAATTTCATCCTTATTTCCTATGATCTCACCTGATAAATTGCATATAGCACATTTTATTTTTGATTTATCAAGTATATTAAAGCTTTCACCAAAGCAAACAGGGCATTTATTGGAAATATTAGGAACTTTATAATCAGGATTAGCAATATTTTTTGTGAAAATCTCAATTTTATTTTTTATGTCGGGGTCTAAAACAACTTCTGAAGGGCCTTGTCCGTGAGCAACAAGAACATCTTTTATGTAGAATCCAAGTGATAATAGTAAAATGCTTAAATTCTGTATTGCCAGACCTTCCCATTCTTCTCTTCCTGCTGTTATTATAATTCCAGCCGGCTTTCTTTTTGAATAATCCAGCAGGTTATGAATACCTAATAATCTATCTCCGATTGCTTTTGTGATTGAAGATGCTCCCAGGAAATAAACCGGTGCGCTGATTATTAAGACGTCAGAAATTAAAATTTGATCAATTAATTTTCTAAGATCGTCTTCAATCTTGCAAAATTCTTTATTAATTGCACATCCCATACAGCCTGTGCAGGTTTTTATACTAAAATCTCTTAAATATAATCTCTTTTTATTATATTGAGATTCAGATAAAAAATTCTCATACATATCAAGAAGGACTTCACCATTTCCTTTTGTACGGTATGAGCTTGATATTGTCAATAAT
>MFRQ01000167.1:18005-25512 GCA_001784615.1 Candidatus Melainabacteria bacterium RIFOXYA2_FULL_32_9 | reverse complement strand
TTCAGAAAATAAAAAACAAGAAAATGTTGAAAAAATACAAGATATTAATCCTCAAGTACCTGAAAATGATAATAAATTAGAATCAGACTTAAGTTATATTAGCCAAAATTTAAATTTATTAAGCGCAAAGTCAGAAAACGCCAATAATACTATTAATATTATTATAGAAAAATTAAATAATATTATCAGTTCTTCTATTGATCAAACTGTTCGTAAAATCTTAGAAAAAATTCTTGAACTCATTACTTTTTCAAAAGAAAGTGGGACAAGACCCAGTGTAGAGATAACTGATGTAGTTAAACAAAGTTTCGATACAGCGCAATTAATGATTTTAACCTCTTCAAATAATATTGCGGAAGATCCTGATCTTATAATTCAGCGATTAGCTATTCTACTTCAAATGATAAAAATATCGGATCAGGAAACAAATTTAGAAAATAATGATGCCTTAATAGTTGATTATTCTCCAATAAATCAGAAGAATGAATTACTTACTCAAAATGACCATGAAACATATACCAAAAATTTATCTACAGATAATGATAAAACGGCAACAGAAAACACAACAATAAAAACACTAAGAGTTGATACAAGAAAACTCGACCAGCTTGTAGGCCAGGTTGGTGAGTTAATTATCGCAAAAATTAAAGCAAAAGAGCATCTAACCGAGGTTGAAAAATTAGCTCGCACGGTTGAAGATTGGTATCGTGAATGGCAAAAAGCTAAACAGTTTCTTAAAAATTTAGATAGAAAACCTTTCAAACCATCTGATCTACCCTCTGGAACTTCTATATATTCTCAAAATAAAAGTATATTTTCATTTTTTGAGGATAATTCTGTAAGACTTGCTGATTTAATGAGTCAAATAAGTACTCTATATAAAACTATACAGGAAGATGATACAAGACTTGATCTAATCGTAAATGAACTGGAAGAAAAAATAAAAAGCGTCAGGGTTTTACCCCTTGCTACCATATTCCATATGTTTCCCAGAATGGTCAGAGATATTTCAAGAGAAAAAGGAAAAGATATAGATCTTATAATTTCAGGTAGTGAAACCAGCGTAGATAAAAAAATTATAGAAGAAATAAAATCTCCTCTTATTCACATAATCAGAAACGCTATCGATCACGGAATTGAAGATCCTGAAACCAGAATCAAAAGTGGCAAAAATCCCAAAGGAAGAATTTTTTTATCGGCATGCCATCTCGAAAACAGTGTTTTAATTGAGGTTATTGATGATGGTAAAGGGATAAATCTTGAAGCGATAAAGAAAAAAGCTATTCAAAAAGGCCTCTTAACTCAGACAGAGTTACAAGCTATGAACGAAGAACAGATCATGAATATCATCTTCTGGCCAGGATTTTCAACAGGAGAAGTTGTAACTGATATTTCCGGCAGAGGAGTAGGTCTTGATATTGTATACACTAAGATAAATCAGCTAGGTGGTAAGGTAAATATTAAATCAACTTTAGGAGAAGGATGTAGGGTTTCTATCCAGCTTCCTGTTACAATGGCAACAATTAAAGCCTTTTTGGTAAGCGTAAACGATCAAACATTTGCCATCACAACAAGTGCTATTAAAACAGCTCTTCTTATTAAATCAAAAGACATTCATTATAAAGAAGGTAGAGAGACTATTATTGTAGATAACAAAACCATACCTATTTGCAGATTATCAAGAGTTCTTGAAATGCCTGATCAGAAGCTTAATGAAGAAAAAATTGTAGTTATAGTTATTCAGGCAGAAGATGTTCAGGTTGGATTTATTATAGATAAATTATTGGGAGATCAGGAAATTCTCCATAAAAACTTAACACCACCTCTTTTAAGAATAAGAAATGTTGCAGGAGTAACTACTCTTGGTTCGGGTGAATTATGTTTAATATTAAACGTCAATGACCTTGTAAAATCTGCTTATATAAATTTTGGAATGAGCAAGAAAGAGCTCATAGTCAATAGAGAAAACAACACAAGTATAATTAATAAGAAAAACATCCTTGTTGTTGATGATTCTGTTACAACAAGAATTCTGGAAAGAAATATCCTTAGAACTGCCGGTTATCATGTGACCGTAGCAATAAATGGTCTAGACGCTTTGACAAAAATATTATCTGAAAAATTTGATTTAATTATTTCAGATGTAGAAATGCCTGAAATTAATGGTTTTGAACTTACTGAGCGCCTTAAAAAAGATGAAAAGTTCAAACATATTCCAATTATCCTGGTAACATCTTTAGCTTCTGAATTAGATAAAAAAAGAGGACTTAATTTAGGTGCTAACTCATATATTACAAAAGGTGGTTTTGACCAGGAAGAATTATTGGCAACAGTAAGTAAATTACTTACTACTCCTTAATTATGTTAGATCTAATTAAAGAAAAATCTATAAATAATGTTCTTAGAAAATATGACCTGGAACCTAAGCATTCTCAACAGGTCAGAAAATTATCTTTATTAATTTTTGATAAAACACAAGATTTTTTACATAATTTTTTAGATTCTGAAAGAGATTTACTGGAAGCAGGAGCCTTATTACACGATATAGGGCATTCTATATCAAGTGATGAACATAATAAGTATTCCTACATCCTAATAATTAAAGAAAAAATCGAAGGATTTTCTCCTGAAGAAATAGAAATAATTGCAAATATAGCAAGATATCATAAAGGTAAATCACCCCAAAAACACCATGAATGTTTTGCTAAATTACCAGATAAAAAGTCTCAGGATCTTATAAAAAAACTAAGTTCCATAGTAAGATTAGCAGACGCTCTAGATAAATCCAGAAAATCTGTAATAGAAGACTTAGACTGTATTTATGATTCTTTTTCTCAAGTTTTATATATTTTTTTAAAAGATTCATTATCCGATTTATCACCAGAAATTAAAGCTATAAAAGAAAAAAAGAATTTATTTGAAAAAGAGTTTGGTGTTCAAGTAGAATTTAAGGTAATATCCATTACCTAACTTAAGTAAAGTGCCAAAGGCATTTATTTAAATAATCACTGGAATGATCGTCAACTTGAGAATGTGGCTTAGCTATCACAGAATGATAATGGTGTTATTGGAATGATTGACGACTTAAGAATGTGGCTTAGCCACTGAAACATGCAGACTTAATTTAAAGCTATCGGTTTACGTTTTAGTACTACTGAATTTTAAATTAATAGAAATATAAGATCGGAGAAATAATGAATACCATAAAAGTCATAATATCATCGAGAAGTGTAATTTTAGTATTAGCTTTTCTTATACTCGCCTGGATTGTCTATCAATCCTTAAATATAATTCTGTTATTATTTGCTTCTTTTGTTATTGCAAGCGCTTTATTTCCGGTTGTAGACTGGATGGATAAAAAAATACCAAGAGGGTTGGCTGTATTACTTGTTTATATAGCAGGATTTCTTATTTTAGCAACTGTTCTGATTCCTTTCTTCTCAGTATTAACGGAACAAATTCAAGAATTTGTAGAGCGTATTCCTGTATATTCTGGAGAAGTTTATACTTATATTACAGATTTAGAGGCAAAAACAGGAATTATAATTCCTGATATCTCAGAAATTGTTTCTCCACTTACAAATGTAGGACAAAATATTGTAAGTCAGGGAATAAATATCACTATAAATGTAGTCACAGGTATAGTTGCTGTATTTACAATGGCTATTATCGTATTTTTTATATTACTTGATAAAGAAGAACTTAAAAAAGGATTTTTAAGGTTCTTTCCTGAAGATATGAGAGATAAAACAGCATCTATAACCAAAACTATATCTCGAAAAGTTGGGGGTTATGTCAGAGGCCAATTATTGATAATGCTGGCTGTTGGAATTCTTACAACTTTAGGACTGTCTATTATCGGGGTAGATTTTGCTATTTTATTGGGTTTACTTGCAGCTATTTTAGAGATAGTTCCTATAATTGGACCTGTTTTATCTGCTGTTCCTGCCGTCATTGTGGCATTAGCGCAAGATCCGATACTTGCAGTATGGGCTATTGTTGTTTATCTGATTGTACAGAGAATAGAGAACAGTTTTCTTGCTCCATTAATTCTTGGAAAATTCTTAGATATGCACCCATTAATTATTATTGCTGCATTATTAATCGCTGCAAGTACTTTAGGAATAATAGGGGTAATATTATCTCCCGCAATTGCTGCAGCAATATACGTTTTAGTTCAAGAACTATATTTAAACAGGGTTAATCCTAAATCTTAATTAAGATCTTAAAAATTTAAAAAATAGATTAAGATTGTAAAAATTATTTTTTTCAATCTACTCCTTATAGATGAGAAGAAATATAAAAAATACTTCATTTAATTATTGTAATCATGATTTAACTCACTATAATTGTTCATGCAAGAAAGGAGTGATGGCTCGCAGCATGCTTTTGTGCGCTGCATGAAAAGGAATTGGTTATTTATACTATTAACGAGTATGCTTATTTGTTATGCCTAAATAATTTTTAATTGAATTATTAAAGATTATTTGCGGGTTTTTGTTTCTTAAAGGACGTAATAAAAAATTCTTACGCATTTTTTATTACTCGTTTAATAGCTGAACACAGGAAGCAGCCTACAAAAATCACAAAAGATTTTTCATCAAAATCTTTAATGATTTTTTCCGCTGTACTTAACTAAAAATAAGCAAGTGGATTTATATCATTTCAAGTGAGATGATAGCGTATTTAATTTGGATAAAGTAGTGCTTTGTTAATTTAATTACGAGGAGTTAATTTTCGCTGTTCTCGGTTTAGCCTGTGGAGGCTCCTCCAGAAACAAACTCCTCATCAAAACTAATTTAACTGAGTAATAGTTTCTTTATCCGGTATAATTGGCTATCTATCACTAGGTGATTATATTTTGGTTTAGGTCTTTTAAATATATTAAAAGGCTAAGTTGTTGTGTTTATTAGCGTACAAAACTATTTCAATAACAAAGTCTTTAATTCGTAAGGTTTAAACTGTATTTCCTCATCAATGCTTGCTTGCTGAGCTATATGCTCTTCAAGAGAATTTACTTCTACAATACTAAAGAAGCCTTGATCTGATTTAATTTTTATATTTTGCTCAATATCAGAAATATTCATTAACCTGACAACTAAGCCTTTTTGCTTATTATCATGAGGTAATTTAAGAGCATAAGTATAAATGTTAGGATTATCAAGATTAAGTAAATTATGAGGAATTTCTTGCTCTTTAGAATTATCCTGAGCAACACCGGTTTCAGTTAATATGCTCCTCATAAACTGATCGGCTTCCATAAAAAGTTCTTCAGGTTTTTCTGTAGCACAAATAGCATACCTTAATCTTTGAACTCCAAGACATTGCGCTCCAGGAGTATCTAACGGAGGTCCAGCTGCCAAATTACGTGTACCTAATGACTCTCTTGATAATTTACCTACAGATCTTAATAAAGTAATATAAAGATCATTTCCATCCACTCCATATTCAGGCAAACCTTCTGTAATAACTCCTAAGCCATTTGCCCAGACAAATCTTTGCATTGGAGCAGTATTGGTTTTTAATTCCTGACCTTTTTCAGCAGGCATACTTGCTGAAAGACTATAATCAGGATTAAAGGTTCTTTCTATCAGGCCAAAATTATTTTCTGCAATTGTTTTATATACTTTATCACTAAACCTGAACTTAACCTGAAGTGTATGATCACGTGAGAAATTCTCCCACATAGCTTTAAATTCAACACGCCTTGAATCAGCATGAACTATAACATCAACCACCATTATATGGGTTAAAGCTACCATGCTTCTAAATCTTTCGTCTTTATCAAGGGATTCAGGTATCTCTATTTCATAGAATAATCTTAAAACTCCCCTTAAATTTCCATTTTCAACAACCTCGGTTCTCACCAGAATTCCTTCTCGAGGCTGATCATTTGGAATGGGACAGAAATTATATGTATCACCTTTATCTGCATAATCCTGAAGAATGTGCAGATTATAAAATTCTTTACCAGAATCAGAATCGCTAAGTGTAAGCACACCTATATCATTAACTCTTAGCATGATTCTTGAATTTTTAATAAATCTTGGCCCGGTTTCAACGATAGTAGGATGTTTTTTATATTTATAACTACTATCAATTATATTTATTGAATGTGGAAGTATATCTTCTACCCAAATTAAATGTTCATTATGATCTTTAATATCTTCTTTTACAGGAATTCTTTGTGTATCAAATAGAACTTCTTTAGGAAATCCTTTAGTTTCACCCAAATATTGGCTCATTAAGTTTTCAGGAAGTTTTTCTGTTGTTTTTACTTTTATTACTCCATTAAAAGCATGATCAGAAGAGTTATAAATGATTATATTACCTTTTTTAACCCTATGAGCAAGTTCATGAAAACATCTTCCTATTAATCCGTCTGAAACTTGATCCACCTGAGTAAATCTTGACATCATTTCATCGTGCACTTCATCCACACTACAACCACAAATACTGTCGTGAGGATGATTTTTTAATAACATTTTCCAGACATATTCAAGCTCATTTTTCCTGCTTGGACTTAGCCCTGCTTGCTCAAGATGAGCTTGTAAAGGTTCAGCTAATTTATTTAACTTCCAGGTTGATCTTGCATTGGCTTTTTTAAGATACAATCTTGATGAAAAAGTACCCGACAAAATAGGATTTCTTGAATTATCTCTTAATTCTCCTTCAACCGTTTCAAGTTGAGGATTTTTATTCTTGACAAGATTAATATAATTAATAAGTGAATCAGGACGTAAAGTGTAATTATGTATATGCTTGTTAATTTCATCTATCTGTCCAACAAAATTCGGTGCAACAGCAAGATGATCTGCACCTGCTGGTAATAAAATATAATCAGTTAGGTTGTGTTCTCTAATTTTATTTAAAAACTGACCTATTTTCTTGGTTTTTTCCTCAATTGAATAAGGCTGATTTAAAATATCCTGATAATATCCTTCGATTAAATGTGTAGCAAAAACTGATGAGCCGTCTTTTGACTTCCACACAAATTCAGACTTATGATTTCCCACTCCCCTCCATACAACTGTATTTTCTATACCAAAAGATGCTAGTATTCTTGGTATATCAGAAATATGTCCAAATGCATCCGGTAAATAACCAACAAAATCAGATCCGCCTAAATCCCTGGATTCATTAATGCCAATAAGAAGATTTCTAATTAAGCTTTCGCCTGATACTAAAAATTCATCAGCAAGAACATACCATGGGCCTATTTTAAGTTTTTTATTCTTGATAAGTTCTATAATTTCTTGTTTTCTATATGGATGAACCTCTAAATAATCCTCAATAGCAATAACTTGCCCATCAAGATAAAAGTCAGTAAGTGTATTATTTAAGAGTTGCTCTATAACTCCGTCTAATACATCAATCAATCTAAGCCTAAATTCCTGAAAAGGTCTATACCATTCTCTATCCCAATGAATATGAGCATATACTATTACATCCATAATTTTATCCTTTTTCTTTTGATTTCTTTATTCTCCACCAGAAAAAAGGCAGA
>MFRQ01000167.1:0-17979 GCA_001784615.1 Candidatus Melainabacteria bacterium RIFOXYA2_FULL_32_9 | reverse complement strand
GCCTAATCCTTGTGCTAAACCTGTAATTACTATAGTAATGAGAATCGAGAATAAAATTCCTGATAGTAAAGCTGTAGTATTAAATTTTGATTCTATTTCTTCATTTTTTTGTGGAATTTTGCTGCCGCATCTATCACAAAACTGACTATCTTCTCTTAATTCTCTTCCACATTCAGAACATTGCATGATATAAACCTAGCTTTCTTGAATTTTTAGTAGTGCTACAACGTAGACTGATAGCTTTTAAATTAAGTGTGGCTGTTTCAGTGGCTATAATTGATGATTTAAGTTAGGTAATGGATATTACCAGTTTTTTATCCGGTTAAATGTTCAAAAATAAAACACTATGGGTATTATAATAAATATCTTTCAATTAAAGTAATTCCCTATTTTGATAAAATTTTTAAATTAGCTAAAATAACAATAAAATCAACAAAATTTACCTAATCTAATGATTAGTTTTTAAAATTATAAAATTTAAAATTTCTTCAAATTATAAATTTTAAAAACTAACAAGTAAATTTCTTGACTTCATAATTTAGTGTTAATATAGTTGTCATAACTGCCTTAGATAAAATTCAAAAAACCAGTATACCTAGCCTAAGTGGACTATAACAAACCTGAAAGCAAGAAAATGAAAGCAATATTAACAATACTTTTAATAATTATGAGTATTTATTCTTCACAATTTGCTTATTCTGAAGAGTTAGATCAAATTAAAGACATTATTCCACCTGAAAATAATATTACTCAGTCTTTGGATTCTGAGAAAATTATTGATAATAATTTACAGCCAGATAATACCTTGCAACCAGTTGTACCCGAGCAGCCTAAAGTTCAAGCAGAAATTACTTTAGATTGTCCTAAAGATCAAGTACCTATTACGCTAGAAAAAAGTATTCAAACAGCTTTAGAAAATAATTACGGTATAAAAATCATATCAACTCAACAAACTCGGGATAAATGGTTATATTATAATGATTTATCTGACTTTTTACCTGATGTATCCTTTAATTATACTCAAACAAGGTTTGGTGGGGCATTTCTAGTAGGTGGAGTAGTTCCTGTTGATGTTACATCAACTAATATTAATACAGGTTTTGCTGCTCAATGGGATGGTTTTACAGGTTTAAGAAGATATTTTAATACAAGAGCATCCAGAGCCATTTATAATGCTTCAAAAAAGAACTTGGAACTAACACAGGATCAAGTTTTATTACTAAGTACAAAGCAATATTATACTCTTTTACAAGATAAGTTAAATATCGAAATTCTAAAAGTAGCACTAGAACAAACTCAGGCCCAGTTAAGAATAAACCAGCAGAGATTTGAAGCAGGAGTAGGTACAAGATTTGATATTCTAAGAGCTGAAGCTGAAGTAGCAAGTGCAGAACAAAATTTGATAGCAGCATATAACAGATTAAGATTATCACAAGCTCAACTTGCAAATACGTTAGGAATAAATATTTTTACTCCTTTAGTGCCAGCTGAAGAGGAAGTAGAGCCAAAAACTTTATTCAAGGATTGTTTTGATCTTACTGAAGTAACTCAGATAGCCATAAAAAATAAACCTGAACTTGATATAGCTGAGTTAAACATTGCAGCAACAAGAGCCAGAAGAAATTCAGTTTATTCAATATATTTACCGACTGTTTCTGTAAGATCCACTGTGAACTTGACTGGTAGAGAAATTACTGATTTAAATCAGAATCAGTCTGTTGCTCTTTTAGTTTCCTGGTTAGGTGGAGAAAATTTAGGTCTTGAAGGTCTCACAAGTGTAAAAGCTCTAAACGCACAAGTAGAAGAGGCTAAGTTAAGACTTATTGATACTACAAGAAATCTTGAGCAAAGTATAGTAAACTCTTTTTACGATATCATAACTGCCAGAGAGTTAATAGCAGCAACTCGAGCAGAGGTAGTTTCAGCTCAAGAGAGTCTTAGATTAGCTGTCATTAGATTAGAAGAAGGAGTTGGAATTTACACAGATGTAATTGCTGCTCAATTAACTGAAACCCAAGCCAGAATCAAATATTTAAATGCAATAATAGGTTATAATACTTCCCAGGCACAATTGCTTTTTGATATGGGCGTAATATCTCCAAATAATCTACTTCAGGGATATACTGAAGAAGAAGCTACTAGTGACATTAAAAAGTAATTAAACTATTCATTTTATCGTACATATTTTTAAATTTTTTCTTTAATTCCTGTATTTCTTCGTTTGAGACAGATTTCAGTTTTTTCAAGCATTTTATCTGCTTCTTTTATCCAATATACTTGCTCTTCAGTCAAGTCAGAAGCAAATTCATCTTCTTTATTCATTATACTTCTTCTAGATATATTACCTTCTTATTTCCCTTCGTAGTTTTTTTCAAGATTTTAAACGTAGTATTGGGTTTAAATAAAACCTCACACTCTTCTGGATAACCTGAAAATTTTTCAATTGATTTACCTGTTTTGGATTTAATTACTAAAACATAATTACTACCAAATCTCTGTATCATTTTATTACTAGCGCTCGCAGAGAGATAACATTTTGGTTTATACATATCACCTGGTTTAAGAATATCAATTTCAGAATAACTATTGCTTCCTCTATAAGTTACTCCTTTATAATCAGACAACATATCTAAACCTTCGTCTAAATACTGTTTAAAAATTTCCAAATCTTGTGTTAATGGTTTTCCCTCCTTTAAAACTGGAGTTAGCCTTCGATATCCAAGACCAGAATAATAATATATCATATTATCACCTTCCAGACTGGTTATGGGCTTCCCTCTAAATTTATTAACAAAATAACTCTCTAAACTATATCTAAAACCCCTATCTAATTCATATAACCTTGCTATACCTCCTTTTTTAATTTTATTGTATTGTTTTTGTGTTATTTTTCCTTCTCTTTTTAAATCATCAAAAAACTCTTGTTTTGAATTTTCAGGATATGACTGAGATTTTATTGTTTCACCTGTAAAGTTAATTGTTTGAGTAACCCCTTTATCATTTGTAAACTTTTCAAAATGTCTAAAAGATACTGGTATAGATTTACTTAAAACTTGCATAAGAGTTTTCTTGAAATTTATTTTTTTGTTACTACAAGTTGAAAACTCAACTCCATCTTTTGTTGAATTTATACATTTATTATTGATTTTATTGTTTAGGTTAGCTTTATTATTTTTTTGATAACTTTGAAATCCTTGATTAGCCTGAAATGCATTAATAAACATCCTAACTTTTTTCCAACTTCTGTTTCAAAATATACAAGTTAAATCCTTATTCATATAAGAACAATGGAGCTAAAAAATTGCTAAACAATAAATCATTTTTTGATTTTATGTATAATAAATTAATCTCAGTTATTACAATAAAATTACCTCATTTATGTTTAAAACAAGTGATTTATGAACCAAAAAAGTAAAAAAGAAAGACTTGATTCAATCCTGGTATCAAAAGGTCTTTTTGAGAATAAAAGCCAAGCTCAGGCTGCTATTATGGCTGGTTCTGTCAAAGTTAACGGGCAGACCACTACAAAAGCAGGAACTCAATTTCCCCAAGATATAAAAGATATAGATGTAGCAGTATCGCCTTATGTCAGCAGAGGTGGTTTTAAGCTTGAAAAGGCTATAAAAGAATTTAATATATCAGCAAAAGACAAGATTTGTCTTGATGCAGGAGCTTCTACAGGTGGCTTTACAGATTGTCTTCTTCAAAATGGAGCTAAAAAAGTTTATGCTGTTGATGTTGGGTACGGTCAATTAGCCTGGAAGTTGAGAAATGATCCCAGGGTTATAGTTATAGAAAGAACAAACATAAGAAACGCAGCACCTGAAGAAATATATAAAGACTTAGAAATACCTGACAATTCTCTTTTCGCAGAATTAATAACTATGGATTTATCTTTTATCTCAATAATAAAAGTTCTTGAAAATATTAAAAACCTTATGAATCCTGAAAAACAGGAAATAATTGCTTTAATTAAACCACAATTTGAAGCAGGCAAAGGTCTGGTCCCTAAAAGCGGCGTGGTAAAAGATAAAAATATTCATGTTAATGTTATTAAAAATATAGTAGAATATGCTTGCACCTTAAATGTTTACCCTGTAGATTTAACTTATTCCCCAATACAAGGTCCTGCAGGTAACATTGAATACTTAATTTATCTAACAAATAAACAAAATCATTTGAGTGAGGAAAAAATTAGAACGGTTGTGGATAAAGCTTATGAACACTTCTCATCAAATCAAATCTCTGGACAACAAAATTATAAGCCTTGAAAAAATAGGTATTATATATAATACGGAACATAAACAGGCTATAGAAGTAGTTGACAAACTAGAAAACATCTTTAAAGAATACGGACATTCCTGTATCAAAAGACAAATAACACCCGGTAAAGGTAAAAAAGTAGAAGATTTTGATAAAGACATTTCTTTTGCCATTGTTGTTGGCGGTGATGGAACTTTCCTTGGTGCAGCAAGATTCTATGCTCCATTAGACATACCTTTATTTGGAATAAATATTGGAAGGCTCGGTTTTCTTTCACAATTACAACTTGAAGAGCTGGAACAGGGAATTAAGAAGCTTATTGATGGACAGTTTAAAGTTGAAGAAAGATTAATGCTTAAGAGCTTTAATGTATCTAAAGAATCAAGATTCTCTTATACAGCTCTAAACGATGTCGTCATTAAAGGTGGATCAATTTCAAGAACAGCACAATTGTTTCTCTATATAAACGGTAAACACGTTTGCGATTATGTTGCAGATGGATTAATTATATCAACACCAACAGGATCAACAGCTTATACTCTATCAGCCGGTGGCCCTGTTGTTGTTCCAGAACTAGAGGCAATTGTTATAGTTCCAATATGTCCTCATGCTTTAACTTCTAGACCAATAGTTATTCCGGCTAATGAAGAAATAATGGTAAGCGTTAAGTCTGATTCTGACATAGTTTATCTTACTGCGGATGGTCAAGAAAGTGTTAAATTAAGAAGTAGTGATAATATTTATGTTAAACAAACTGAGTATAAAGCTAAATTAATCTTATTAGAAAAAGAAAATAATGGTTTTTACAGAGTTTTAAGAGAAAAATTACACTGGGGAGTCGCCCCGGGCAGTTAATTTGCGTTCTAAAAAGTGATCTCGTAGGGTGGGTATCTGCAATAATCATAGATTATATGCGCTAATATAACTACTTACCCACCAGCACCAAACTATCAAAACACTCAAAGCATCAAGGATAAGAAATGATAAAAAGCCTGTTTATAAATAACTTTGCTTTAATTGATGAACTGGAAGTCAACTTCGGTAAAGGCTTAAATATCTTAACCGGAGAAACAGGTGCCGGAAAAAGTATATTAATAGATGCAATTGATCTTGTATTTGGCGCAAGATCATCAAAAGAACAGATTAAAACAGGAACGAATAAGGCTTTAATTGAGTTAAATGTAGAATTATCTGATAACTTCCCCAAAAACCTGCTTAAAGAAAACGGAATTGAATTAGAAGAAAGTAATATCTTAATTATTTCTAGAGAAATATCTAATACAGGGACCAGGTCTAGAATTAACGGTGTTCTGGTAACTCAAAATTACATACAAAGCTTACGAGAATATCTAATTGATATTCATAGCCAGCATGAAACTTATAATTATATTCAACTTAAAACCCATATAACTCTCCTTGACAGTTATGGAGACAAAAAACATCAGGAATTATTTGAAGAATTTAGAAAAATTTATTCAGAATATAAGCAAACTCAAAAAGAACTTGCCCTTGCTAAATCTCAAATTCAATCAAAAGAGCAAAGAATAGACTTCTTAAAATTCCAGATTGATGAAATCTCATCAGCAAAAATTGAGGATACCAATGAGTATGATAATCTTCTTCAGGAAAGATCTGTTTTAATAAATGCTGACGAGCTAAAAAATCTTTCTTATTCGAGTTATACATCTTTATACGGTCAAGATAACAGTATTATAGATATATTAAATCAGATTGAGAATAAGCTCATTAAGGCCTCTGAATTTGATAAGAATTTATCTCGGATTATTGAGACACTATCTTCAAGTTCGATCAACCTAAAAGACTCAGCAGATCAGCTTAGAAATTACTCAGACAATCTTGAAACCAATCCTGAACAATTAACAATGATTGAAGAGAGAATCGACCTGTTAGATAAATTAAAAAGAAAATACGGTCCTGACTTAGCCAATATATTAGATAATCTCGAAAAATTTGAACAAGAATTAAACGAAATAGAAATTAAAAGTGAAAAAGCTGAAGAATTATCTAAAAACTTAGCTATTCTTGAAAAAAAATTAGATAAAATCTCTCAAGAATTATCTATTTCAAGAAAAAACCTGGCTAAATTATTATCTGATTTAATTCAGAAAGAATTGGTAAAGCTTGAAATGCCAAAAGTTCAATTCCACATAAAAGTTGAAACAAAAGAAGAAATTTCAATTACTGGCATCGATAATGTAGAGTTTTTGATCTCACCAAACCCCGGAGAACCTTTAAAACCTCTTGCTAAAATTGCCAGCGGCGGAGAAATTTCAAGGGTAATGCTTGCTATTAAAACAATTTTTGCAAAAGCAGACCGGGTTAATACAGTTATATTTGATGAAATTGATAGCGGAATAAGTGGTAAAACTTCTCAAGCTGTTGCAGAAGAACTTGCAGATTTAGCAAAAAGCCACCAAATATTATGTATAACTCATCAACCAATAATTGCTGCCATGGCTGATAAATATTTTTATATAGAAAAAATCCAGAATGAAAATACAACCAAAATTGCTGTTAACAGCTTAGATGAAAAGCAAAGAATTATTGCCATCTCAAAGCTTGCAAGCGGTTCACAGGATCAGGATTCTCTTAACTTTGCTGCTAAACTAATTCAACAAGCAAACGAGTATAAAAACAATTCTAAAATGCTAATTTAATCAGGATATATTATATTCTTACACTATATTTATAAGAATTAGTGTTATCTTCATTTTTTAATAATTTACAAAAATCTTGATCGATGGTCTGGCTTACTAACTTTTTTAAATATCCAGCTATAACAGGCTTTAAAATAAATTTTGTACTAAGAGAATCTGCTTTATTTTCTAGTTCTCTAATTCCTAACTCACTTTCATCTATAGAAGCTGTTAAGAAAATATGAATATCTTTAAGAACTTCGACTTCTCTAATAGCTTTAATATAAGCCTCAATACCCGGTTTATAACTAACAAACAAATAATCAGGAATTCTATCCTGTAAATACTTATTTATTACTTTAATGTCCGTTGATACATATATATTTTTTTTATTAAAACCAATATTTACTAAATTTTTAACTATATAACCCATATCATCAAAATCTTTATCAATAAGAAGAATGTTCTGAGTCTTAATAAAGTTTCTTTTTAATTCCTCAACAGCCTTATGCTCCTCTTCACAATCATCTTCATCTAAATGAATATTAACTTCATTAATTCCAAAATTAAGAAGTCTATCTATCATATCTTCAGTTAAATATTTTCCACCCCTAAGAATTAATATACCTCTTTTCCAAATATCATCTTTTAAAACAAGAGTAAAATTAGAGAATTCTCTATAAAATTTTGACTTTAACGTTTTCAAATTAACAGGATTTGTAAGAACATTACTTACAAGCATACTTCTTTCCTTTTTCTCTTATCTCTCTCTTAGTATTTCCATGATATATATCGGCAAAAAAATTTTTGCCTTTATGAAAACTGAGTAAAATAATGTTTTTGAATGATTTTAAAATAATTTCTAAAATAAATTACTTTTTTTTAATAAAATTGAGCACTATATCCTATAATGAACTATAAGGAGAAATTAAAATGGAGTTAAATAATGAACTTACCAAATAAATGGGCATCAGATTTATTAGGTAAAGATAGACAAAAAGCACAAATAGCAGCTGAACATATTATAAACACGCCGGATATTGAAGCCTGGCAATGTTTAATTGATAATTCTGATTATTTATTCAGCTATATAAAAGAAAGAGCAGGACAAAATTTAGTTAAAGCAACAAATAATGACAATATAGAGAATATATTTGATTTACTTAAATACCACTCTCCCGATTGGGACAACTGTATTGCTGAATGCCTGAAAAACTATTCCAACGATACAATTAACAAGAAAATCCTGGACCTGCTGATTTCAGGAACAATAGAAGAAAAATCATACACAGCAAAATTTTTCTATTACATAAATAATAATGATGCCAGTAAAGCTCTTTTTGAAGCAACAAAAGAAGAATATCAACCATTAAAAAATAATGCAGCACAAGCATTAGGCAAAATAAATGACCAAGATTCCTATAATTATTTTATAGATAAATTAAAATCGGATGATGACTGGGAAAAAACAGAAGCAGCAGAATTTTTATCAAATTACGGGAATAAAGATGCAATCATCCTAATATTAAAAGCTATGGCTAACTCAGGGATGGCTGAATATCTAGCTGGAGAAGCTGCAAGCTTAGTAAATATTTATGAATTATTCGAACAAGAAGAAGATATTCAAATCTTAGCCTTTGAAGCATTTGATAATATATTATCCGGACTTGCTGAAGTTTGGGATTTAAATGCTATTCTAGACTTTAATATTTATGAATGCATTGAAAAGCTCATTAAATTAGCTAAAGAGCATCCTGATGGTAATTTATCAGGAAAGTATGCACAGCTTTTACTAAAAGCCAAATCGAAAATTTCTTTATTTAGCAGCAATTCACAATATACATTTGACGAAGAAAAGACTGTTTTAAAAGAATTAGAGGAAATCTATCATTTATTGATTTGTGAAAGTGAAGATTTCTGGAACAAACAGATAGAAAACATAAATAAAGAATTAAAAGTAGACAATATAAAGAGAAAATTATCTGCTATAGCTACCATAAACGAATTAGAACTTAAGAATTGTGCATCTTATTTAAAGAATCTTATATTAAACAGTAATGAACCCGAGATAGTTGTATATGAAGCCATTTTAACTCTGATAAAGTTAGGATTTACTTCACAAATTGATAATTTGAATGACTTATTAGCAAGTATTAAGGATGAAAATCTACTGGCAGTAATCCGAAATTCCCTTCCATACGTAGAACAAGGCTAATATTGTTTATATATTTTTATAAGATTATTGCAAATTGTAACGAAAAATTAGGAAATTAAATTATCTAAAATCTAAATTCCTAATTTTTACATTTGTAGCAATATTTTTCCTGAACAAAATAAATTAGAAAAAATTTTTATTGTTAAATAAAAAATTCCTGTCAATTCTAATTAATTAGAGAGATTCAGGAGTTTTTTTCATTCAGCCTAAAAAACTTGACTAGATTTTATTAGCGGCTTTAATTATGTTTTATGAACAAGATTAGTTAGCGCATATCAATTAATTATATTAAAACTCAATATTAACGCCACATATAAACAAATGCATAACTAAAATTGGAATAATTATGGTTAAATTTATGAATAAAAACAGAATAATCCTTACACTTAGCTTAGCTACCTTACTAATTAACTTTTCTAATCTAGCAATGGCAAGTGATGTTGCTGATGTACATGACAAAAAACATATCAGTACAGAAAGTCTGGTTACTCCGTCAGAAAAAACTCAGGTAGCAAACCTGACAGAAAAGCCTAAGGTCATTCAAGCACCTAAATCCCAGACAACAATAAAAGTTTCGAATCCTAGAACAGACACGGCTGTAAAGATTAACTACAAAATTTTCACCAATAAAGAAACCAAGACAGATTATGCCGCTATATATATCAATAATAAAGAAGTCGTTAGGTATAATCATCCTGCCGGTGGATTTTCTCCTGAAGACAGAGCCAAAATTCTGGTTCATAGATTGCAGCAATTTATTCTAAAAAACGGCAATCCTAAAGATATTATTCCTGGAAAAGAAAACAATTGCAGCATTGGTAGAGCAGGTAATACTATTTTCTTTACTGTAGATGAAAAAAATGCTGAAGCTATAGGCTTATCAACATCAGGTTTATCAATTCATTGGGTAAATAATATCAGAGAAGCTCTTGGAGCACCAAAAATTGTCAGAGGAAATTCATTTATAGCATCCAGGGGTAATATATCCGCTACATTTGCAAGAAAATATCTTGGAAAAGAAGAAGTTGGTGTTGCTTCCTGGTATGGTGGAGTATTCCATGGAAAGAAAGCTGCTAACGGTAGTGTTTATAATAAACATGAATTTACAGCAGCACACAAAACATTACCTTTTGGAACTCTGGTTAAAGTAACAAATTTAAATAACAATAAATCTTGTATAGTAAAAATTACCGATAGGGGACCTTTTGTCCAAGGTAGAATTATAGATCTTTCAAGAGCTGCGGCTAAAGAAACAGGGATTATACAGTCTGGTGTTTCTAGAGTTAAAATCGAAGTTATCGGAAAAATCTAGTAAAAATTAAGTTTAAACAGAAAAATTTTTGAATAAAAAAAGAGAGTTTTGGCTCTCTTTTTTTATATTTAGCTAACTTATAAGTTAGCTAAATAATGCCTTTTTATTAATTTTTCAGGTATAATATCATTATATGGTATATAAAGAAATTAGCTCTGAAGCAGGTATAAAGTTTTCAATACAACTGGACAAAGCCCGCTCTTCCCGAAAATTGAACCCATTCAAGCTTGTTTTAATTTTAAATTCTTTTTTTACAATATCAAACTGAGGATAAGGGGTACAAATTGGCCATAATTTCATCAAATGAAAAGAAACCAAAAGAATTTTTAAGAGAAAATATTTCTGCTAAAGAAACAGAGTACGATAAATGCTTTGAAAATAACTTGAGACCTAAAACTTTTCAGGATTATATTGGACAATCACAGTTAAAAGAAACACTCAAGATTAGTCTTGATGCAACCAAACAAAGGAATGAACCTTTAGATCATCTGTTGTTATATGGACCTCCAGGTTTAGGAAAAACAACTTTAGCTGGTGTTATTGCAAATGAAATGGATGTAAGTTTCAAGATCACCTCTGCTCCAGCACTTGAACGGCCGAGAGATTTAATTGGCATTTTAATGACACTAAGAAATGGTGAAATTCTTTTTATCGATGAAATTCACAGATTAAATAAGGTTGCAGAAGAAATCTTATATCCTGCAATGGAAGATTTTTCAATAGATAGAACAACCGGGAAGGGCCAAAGTGCAAAAACACTCAGAGTTCCAATTCCTAGATTTACTCTTATTGGGGCAACAACAAAGGCGGGTGCTTTATCGAGCCCTTTAAGAGATAGATTTGGTATTATATATAGATTAGAGTTTTATAATAATGAAGAATTATCGTTGATTGTTAAAAGAACTGCCTCAATTGTTAATGCAGAAATAACTGAAGATGGAGCAAATACAATAGCTTCAAGATCAAGAGGAACACCAAGAATTGCTAATAGGTTACTTAAGCGTGTAAGAGATTATGCAATGGTTAAAGCCGATGGAATCATCACTAAAGAAGTTGCAAATGATGCTCTTGATATGCTAAAAATAGACCTATATGGACTCGATACAACAGATAGAGATCTTTTAAAACTAATTATCGAAAAATATGATGGTGGACCTGTAGGCATTGAAACCCTTGCTGCTGCTCTTGGTGAAGATATTAGAACCATCGAAGATGTTTATGAACCATTTTTATTACAATCAGGTTTTATTTTAAGAACCCCAAGGGGAAGAAAGGTTTCTCCTGCAGGATACAAGCATTTAGGCTATAAAGTTCCCAATTCACAGCAGAGTTTGTTCTAGTTTTTAGAGAATTTATGTATGAACAAGTTTAAGCTATTTTTATCATTCCTTATAATCTCATTTTTGATGATTATTCTTCCTTCGTACGGACAGAATACTGGTAAAGAATCTATGCCTCTAAAACTTGAGTACGCTGTTGGTAAAATTCAGGAAATATCCTCGGAGAAAGAAAATAAACTTTTACATGAAACTCTGGGTGGCATTCAAACTACCCAGACAGTAAAAGTTAAAATAATCAGCGGAAAACATAAAGGAGAAACCGTAGAAACTCAGAATCAACTAACCTCAAATCCTGCGTATGACATTAAAATTAAACCCGGATCGAGGGTAATACTAGAAATAGAAGAAAAAGGGGATAAGTCTGATTTTTATATATCTGATCTTGAACGTGCACCAGCTTTAATGATTATATTAGGTTTATTTCTCACTTTAATACTCACAGTAAGTGGCATAAAAGGACTAAGAACGTTGTTTTCGTTAGGAATAACAGCATTCTTGGTCTTTTTTGTTTTAATCCCTGCTATTTTAAGTAATTATCCTATCATACCAACAACCATAGCCATTGCTCTTATTTCGACTCTAGTTACAATGTTTGTTATTGGAGGAATTAATATAAAAAGCCTTTCAGCAACTCTAGGAACTGTAGGAGGCTTATCTGTTGCCGGATTACTTTCAATGCTGATAATTAAAATAGCTCCTTTAACAGGTCTAACTGATCAGGAATCCGTAATTTTATGGACTTCAAGGCCTGATTTAGATTTTACAGGAATCTTAACCGCTGCAATGATCATAGGATCCCTGGGAGCAATAATGGATGTAGGAATATCAATTGCAAGCAGTATTACGGAAGTAAAAGAGACAAATCCATTATTATCTCCTACCCAGCTTATTAAATCAGGCTTAAACGTTGGTACAGATATAATAGGAGCAATGAGTAATACATTAATTCTTGCTTATATTGGAGGAGCTTTTCCTCTAATATTACTTGCCGCAAATGTCCCTTTTATTAAGTTTATTAATTTAAATTCAATTGCAAGTGAAATAGCAGCCGCAATAGCCGGCAGTATTGGAATTGTTCTTTGCGTTCCAATAACAGCTGCTATATCCGGTTACTTAATCGGTCGTCAAGCTACCTTAAAAAATCAAATAATTAAGGAGGATTTAACGGATAATATCTTTAATAAGTAGAGGTTGTCTAATAAAACAGCTTTTATTAACCTAATGGAGTGGCCGAAAAATTATGAAGATATTTCAGGGAGGTAAATTTTCTCCGTCACTATGCCTGTTAGCTTCGCACAGGCAAGGCTCCTCCGAAAACATACCTCCCTTCAAAATTATTCGATCAAAGTACTAATATAACTTGACAAAATTTCTTGATGGTTAAAAATCTGAATATGGTACAAAATTTTTTATTAGAATTATGAAAGTAATTATGGAAAAAATAAAAAAAACCCCACTATGTAAAGAGCACGTAAAACTCGGTGCTAAAATGGTGCCTTTTGGAGGCTGGGAAATGCCTCTTCAATATGGCAGTATAATAGATGAACATTTAACAGTAAGAAATTATGCTGGTTTATTCGATGTATCCCATATGGGAGAATTTTTTATTTATGGACCAGAATCAATTAATTTTTTACAAAAGCTCGTACCTCAGAACATCTCAAAATTAACTACTGGAAAAGCTGTTTATTCTCAGCTTATTAATCCAAATGCTGGAATAATTGATGATCTTATTATTTATAGACTTGAAGATAAAGAGTATAATCCTAGCTTTCTTTTGATAGTTAATGCTTCAAGAATTGATGATGACTTACACTGGGTAGAATTTAACAAGAAAAACGATCAATTTGATGTTGAAATTGAGAATAAATCTGCTGAATTAGCAATGATAGCTATTCAAGGACCATTAGCAACAGAGATTATTGAAGAATTTGGTTTATCAAAAGAAGATCAACCTTCAAGATTTTCAATTAAAGAAACAAATCTAGACTCGTTTAAAGTATTTATATCCCGTACAGGTTATACTGGTGAAGATGGTTTTGAGATCATTATAAACAATAAAGAAGCTCCTTCATTATGGCAAGAACTCTTATCAAAAGGTGAGAAATACGGCTTAAAACCAATAGGATTAGGAGCTAGAGATACTTTGAGACTAGAAGCAGCAATGCTTTTATACGGTCAGGATATGAACGAAAAAACAACCCCTGTTGAAGCATCTCTTGGTTGGTCTATCCCTATTGATAAAGAAGAAGACTACTACGGAAAAAATATTATTTTATCCCAGCTTTCTAATGAAAATTTAGATAAAATTCTTGTAGGATTTAGAATGCTGGACAAATCCATACCAAGACATGATTATGAAATTTTTAAAGATGATGAAAAAGTTGGTTATGTAACCAGTGGTGGTATTGCACCTTTTGTTGGTGCTAATATAGGACTTGGATACGTTAGTACAAAAATTCCAACTTCAATAGGTACAAAAATAGATATAAATATAAGAGGGAAGCTTCATCCGGCTGAGATGGTTAAAAGGCCTTTTTATACTAGGAGTAGGAGGGTATAGTTAATGAATAATGTTCCAGACAAAGTTTTATGTACAAAGACTCATGAATATATACTACCGGAAGGTAATACTGCAAAAATCGGAATCACAGATTATGCTGTTGAACAATTGGGAGACATTGTTTTCGTAGAATTGCCTGAAGAGAATACAAGTTTCTCAAAAGGAGAAGTTTTTGGAACAATCGAGTCTGTTAAAGCAGCTTCTGAATTATATATGCCAATAGATGGCAAAGTTATAGAAATAAATGAGAAGCTTGCAGCTGAACCTGAATTAATCAACGATGATCCTTTTGGAGCAGGCTGGTTGATTAAAATAACTGATTATAATTCTGAAAATCTAAGTAACGCTATGACTTATGACGAATATAAAGAATTTTTAGAAGAGGAAGAAGAGGAAGAATAAATTGTATAATTTCCTGTCTCATACTGACGAAATTCGTCAGGATATGCTTAAAAAAATAGGTTTAAGCTCTATAGAGGAATTATTTCAAAATATAAATCCAAAAGTAAGAATAAATAGTGAACTTAATATTCCAGAAGGCGTAAGCGAGCTTCAAGCTCAAAGGAAGCTACTGGATTTAGCTCAAAAAAACACTAGCACTTCCAATTGTATTTCTTTTCTTGGTGGTGGAAGTTATAACAGGTATATCCCAGCTTGTATAAACACTGTAATAGAAAGATCTGAATTTATTACAGCTTATACTCCTTATCAACCTGAAGTCAGCCAGGGAACTTTACAGGTAATGTATGAATATCAGTCAATGATTTGTAATTTGACTGGAATGGACGTTGCAAATGCATCTGTATATGATGGAGCAACAGCTTCAGCTGAAGCAATATTAATGGCTTCCAGACTAACTAAAAAAACAAAAGCTTTAATATCTTCTACCCTTAACCCGCAATATAAAGCCGTTATTAACACATATTGCGCTGGAGAAAGTATTCAGGTTGAATATTTACCAATTAAAAATGGTAAAGTAGATTTAGAAGGATTAAACAATAAAGAAGCAGACACTTATGCTTGCATTCTTATTCAAAATCCAAATTATCTTGGATGTGTTGAGGATGTTTTTGCTATTTCTGAAGTTAGTAAAAGAATAAAATCTAAATTCATAGTAGCGGTAGATCCCGTGTCTTTAGCTTTATTAAAAAGTCCTGCAGAATATGGTGCTGACATTGTAGTTGGCGATATTCAGCCTCTTGGAATAGGAATGTCATTTGGTGGCCCTCACGGAGGATTTATAGCCTGTAAAACTGAATATTTAAGACAAATTCCAGGAAGAATTGCAGGAATGACAAAAGATAGAGATGGAGAAAGAGCATTTACTTTAACTCTTCAAGCTAGAGAGCAACATATCAGAAGAGCTAAAGCAACAAGTAATATTTGTTCAAATCAGGCCCTTATGGCTCTTGCTGCAACTACTTATCTTTCTGTAGTAGGTCCTGAAGGATTAAAGGAAGTTGCAAATATTTCTACTCAGCGTGCTCATTATTTAGCAGAAAAAATAAATGAAATTTCCGGCTTTAAAGTTCTATTTTCTGACTTTTTATATGAATTTGTCGTACAAATAGAAGGTTTATCTTCAGACAAATTAATTGAAAAAATGGAAAATCAGAACATCTTAGCGGGAATCAAGCTTGATAATAAATTTGAAGAACTAAAAGACTGCATTTTAATATGCACAACAGAAATGAATGATGTTAAAGATATAAACACTTTCATAGATAGCTTGAAAGAAATTTCTGCAAAATATAATCTTAAAAGCTAATTAATAAAGGATAAAAACCAATGACAGAAATAAGTTTTGAGAAAAGTATAGAAGGAAGAAGAGGCGTAAAGTTTCCTGAAATTGGAATCGAAAGCAAAAATCTTGATAACTATCTTCCTAAAGATATTCTTAGAGAAAATAAGGTAAATCTACCTGAATTAACTGAATTAGATGTTATGAGACATTTTATAAACCTTTCTCAGAAGAACTTTTCTGTTGATACCGTTTTTTATCCTCTTGGCTCCTGCACTATGAAGTACAATCCTAAAATCAATGAATTTACCGCAAATCTTGACGGATTAGTAAATATACATCCTGAGCAAAGTGAAGATAAAGTGCAGGGTGCTTTACAGCTTATGTATGAGCTGCAAGAATACCTGAAAGAAATAACGGGTATGAATTCAGTTACATTGCAACCGGCTGCTGGAGCTCATGGTGAATTTGTCGGCATGCTCATTGTAAAAGCTTATTTTGAAAAACTGGGTGAAAAAAGAACCAAGGTTATAATTCCTGATTCTGCTCACGGTACTAACCCTGCAACTGCTAAAATGTGCGGTTTTGATGTAATTGAAATTAAATCCAATTCAAAAGGCATGGTTGATATTGAAGAGCTTAAAAAAGCTTTAAATAACGATGTTGCAGCTCTTATGATGACAAATCCTAATACTTTAGGCCTTTTTGAGGAAAACATCCTTGAAATATCTCAAGCAGTTCATGAAGCTGGAGCTCTTCTTTACTATGATGGAGCTAATTTAAACGCCATTATGGGAATCACAAATCCTGCTTTAATGGGATTTGACATTGTACATATTAACTTACATAAAACATTCTCAACTCCTCACGGTGGCGGCGGCCCGGGTTCAGGCCCTGTGGGTGTAGTTGATAAGTTAGCCAGCTACCTTCCTATACCTATTGTTGGATTTGATGGACAAAAATATCATCTGAATTATAATCTTGAAAACACAATAGGCAAGGTAAAAGCTTTCTATGGAAATTTTGGAGTTTTAGTGAGAGCTTATACTTACATATTAATGATGGGTAAAAAAGGCTTAAGAAAAGTAAGTGAAGATGCTGTTCTTAATGCAAATTATCTGAAAGAACATTTAAAAGACTATTATAAACTTCCTTATGATCAAATTTGTATGCATGAATTTGTCTTGTCAGGTGAAAACCAAAAAGCTAAAGGTGTTAACACAATTGGAATAGCAAAACGATTGATGGATTTTGACATTCATCCCCCCACAGTTTATTTCCCATTAATTGTCCCTGAATCAATTATGATAGAACCCACAGAAACAGAATCAAGGGAGACTCTGGACAACTTTATTGATGTTATGAAGAGAATTAATACAGAAATAGAAAACGATCCAACATTGGTCCTTGAATCACCTCTGGTTACATCAGCATCAAAAGTTGATGAAACTCTGGCTGCAAGACAACCAAATTTAAGATGGATCTGAGCGAAGCGAGAAATCTCAACAAACGATGCACTGTCATTGCGAGGTGGCTATGCCACAGTCACATTATCATCAATCTTTCTTTGATATACAAGAATTATTGATGATGTGTTTGTGGCACCGTGGCAATCTAACTAACATGTTCTGTCATTCTGAACAAAGTGAAGAATCTCTTTCCTTTATGCCACAATCTTTCTTTTGTTTTGTTTAAAGTGGCAGAGTATATTATATAGATGCCGGACTTGTTCCGGCATGACAATACGACGTTTATTGAAATTTCTTACTTCATTCAGGATGATTGATGAACAGGTAGGTTCATCCTACCAATGAAATAAGCCTAAAATGACAGATTTTTAGTGATATAAGATTGATTCATATAATTTTTGTATATAAATCAGCCCATT
>MFRQ01000166.1:13465-21306 GCA_001784615.1 Candidatus Melainabacteria bacterium RIFOXYA2_FULL_32_9 | reverse complement strand
GCAGGGTTTTATTTAGAGGTTAAGGCTAGTGGCAGTACTAATCATGATTCAGTTGAATTGGCTAGAGATCTCGCTAACAGTGGTAAAATCAATGAGGCTGAAACAGTCTTAACAAATGAGATTAAGACTAGACCTAAGAATACGAGGGCATATTTAGAGCTGGCAGAAATATATATTAGTAAAAATCAATTATCAAAAGCTAAAAGCTTATTGAATAAGGCATTCAAATTAGAGCCTAATAATCCAAAAATTTTCTCATTAACAGCCGGCTTATTTTACAAAAATTCACAACTTGATCAGGCTGAGCAAGTTGCAAGAAAAACATTGGGAATTGATCCTACTGATAGTAATTCATACTTAATTCTTGGGAAAATTTATTTAGATAGAGTAGAAAATGGTAAGTATTTGCCTTCAAGTAAAGCAGATTCCCTCAAAAAAGAGAGTTATAGAAATTTTAAGCTTGCCTCTAAGTATAATCCTGCTTCTGCTGATACTCATATTGGGCTTGCAAAAGTATATCTATCTGAAGGGCAAGACTCTAAGGCTTTAGATGAGCTGTTAATTTCTGAAGAACTTGGTTTTACCAATCCTGAAATTCTGTATTTTATTGGTGAATCATATTATCAATTAGGAAAATATGAAAAAGCTATAAAATTCCTTAAAAAACCTGCTGTCTATAATTCAGGAAAGTATCACAAAGCTCACTTTATTCTGGCTAATATATATGAAAAGCTGGGTGATACAAATAATGCGGTGAAAGAATATTCAGCAACATTAGGGTATAAGCCTGATGATGTGGAAGCCAGAGTTAGGTTAGATCAGCTAAAAGAAAATATTGATATAGCAGCAAAACTGGAAAATAACTCTGTTCTTGTTAATAATACGGAAGAAAAATCAGTGGAAACATTGAATACTTTGGCTGACTATTATTTAATTATGGATAAATTACCACAGGCTAGAGATTTATATAGGCAGGTTTTACAAAAAGATTCTGGTAATTTAAGAGCAAGAGTTGGCCTTTGTGAATTATACTATGCACAGTGGGTTTTGGGATATTTTAATTCTAAGACTTATTATTCAGATAAGTTATATTTTGAAGATGATCTTGATTATGCTCAATTGGTAATACCATTAGTTAAAGTAAAAATGACCAGCAGTCAGGAAATTTCTCCTCCCATTAAACAGGAACTGGTCGAAATATCAGGTAATACCGATCAAAATTCACAAATTATGATTAATGTATCAAGAGCAGCGTTTTTACTTGGAAATTATAAAATGTCCAAGAAAATTTTAGATACTTTTGTAATACAGAAATTATCTGATTATGAGAAGTATGAATTAGCTAAGAGTCTTTTTCTTGATCGTAATTTGTATGAAGCAAAAACTCTCTTAAAAGTATTACAAAGTAACCAATCTGATGAAATTATTAATTCCATCTTAAACAGGATAGAAGAGAAAATCAGATTGTCTAAAAATTTAGTATATGAAGGTATGGAGTTTTATAAAAAGAAAAATTATCAGGACGCAATATTTAAATATAAACAAGCTATAAAAGAATTTCCTTTATATAAAAGCGCTCATATTCAATATGCACGTGCACTATATAAAGTTGGAAATAAAAACAAAGCTATAGAAGAAATAGATTTGTATCAATTATTAGAGAATATATATCCTTCAGAAAAGCCTGAGCTGAGTTTGAAGGATATTGAAAAACTAAAAGAATCCTGGAAAAGATAATTATTGTGCATTGACAAATAGCAAACTAATTGCTGCAAGTAAATTATTAAATAAGTGAGCAAAAATTCCTGGCATGACAGATCCAGTTTGGTGTCTGGTAATACCGAGGATTAAACCTATAGTTATTACTGCAACTAAAGCTGTACTATAGCCAAGATATTGTGCATGAGAAAAACCAAAAATCATTGCTGTTACAAAAATTCCTCCAAAAACCCCGAGAACTTTTACTAACGCTGGTTGCATAAATCCCCTGAAAAATATTTCTTCAATTATTGGAGCAATAAAGACAGCCATAATTGATATGATTCTTAATTTTTCCATGGGGACATTTCCGTATGGGTTTTGTTTTTGCACTTCTGCGAATTCTGAAAACGCATAACTAATAATAGTTGTACTTAAAATTAGTATTATTGATACCACTATTCCTGTTGTAAGTGCGTTAGGTATTTTTTGTATAGAAATTCCGAACGCATCAAAAAAGTGTATATTATATTTTTTTGTCACAATTAGATAAATTACCGATATAGTTGCAACAGATATTATAACCTGTAGGAGAGCAGGAAATAAGCTGGTTTGTGTATCAATATTAGTTATGAGCAATATACCTACAGCGAAAATTGACAATGCAAATATGAAAACATAAGTAAACAAGACATCTGATATTTTCCACGGTGCTCGCTCTTCATGTTTTCCTATTAATAGATGTTCTCTTTCTGCCATAATAGTATTATCCTTTAAATATAATCTTACTCTTTTTAGTGATAAAGTTAAATTAATTTTGAAAGATTTTGAATTTAGTGTAATCTTTGATTAAATATAACAGATTGAGTAAATATTTTAGATATTGATAATAATTTGAATAAAAGTGTGTATTAAATTATCTTATGAGAAAGAAATCATTTTTACTATTGGAAGTTTTTATATGGATTATCATACTAGGAGGATTAGTCTTTCTAGGAATAGACTTTATAAAACAAAGGTTAGATAGTCGACAGACGCATCAGGTTATGTTTAGAGATGTGGATAGCTTATTACTAGGTGCTCCTGTTAGAGTAATGGGTATTGATGTTGGTTATGTATCAGAGATAGAACCTATTGGTGATGAAGTTTATGTTACATTTATAATTACAAATAATAAAGTAACCGTACCAAGTGGATCAACAATTAGTATACAATTTACCGGACTAGCTGGTTCCAAGTCTATAGAAATAAAGCCACCTAAAGCAAAAGTAACAGATAATTATAAACTGACTGTCTCAGAGCCTGTAAGAATAAACTCATTGATGCAGGTACAAACCGAAATTTCCGAATCTGTTCTGGATAGCAGCAAAAATGCTCTTAAGATGTTTGGTAAGGGTGGTGTTGATATCATGAAATCAAATATCGAGAAAGTTAATAACGGTACTAATGATGCAATTGTTGGGGTTAGGGATATTAAGGTTGTTTTAAGTGATGCAAATGGTAATATGCACAGAAGTTCTAGTTACGTTAAAGAGATTTTAAACGATCAAAGTGAAAATTTAAATTCTCTTTATGGTGCATTTACAGATCAAGATATAGATCAACAAATTAAAGATTATATAAAATCTTTTAATGATACTACTAAAGACGTGTCAAACTCATTGGATAAGAATGAACTTCAGAAAATCAGAAAAGAGATAAGTTCTGACTTACACGGTTTTAATAATAATGTTATTAATTTTTCATATAAGGCTAAGGATTTAAGGAATAAAGGAACTGATTTTGCCAGGAATAGTGATTCAATTAATAGTGTGTTAAATACTTTTAGAGGAATGCTTAATTCGATAAGTGACGTATTTAATCCTAAAGGAATCAATAAATTACGTGCTAAATCCACTGAATTAAAAGAGAAAACAGAAGAAATTAATAAGAAAATATAACTTTGGTGATATTCATCACCTAACTTAAGTTATCGCTTAAAGTCTTTGAAGCAATTAGACATAATCTAAAGTTATCAGCTACTGTGGAGCACTACTTTAAATTTATGGTAATGGTAAAGATTAAATAGATTGTCATGCTGAAGCATAAGCGTCAATACTAAGTTATAATCTCAGCATCTTGCCAGTTAACCCTTTTAGCATTAAGTAAACAAGAAAAAGTTTTTACCTAAAAAACAGTGGAATGTCATCCCGAATTTATTTCGGGATCTATCCTGTATGCAAATAAAAGCTATAAGCGTTAACTGTATAGATGCCGGAACACGTCCGGCATGACATCAGTAAGTATTTTTTCTTTTCTCCTTAATAGCTATCCGGAAAGATCCCAAATATCTACGATACTTGAAATATTGCCTTATACTAATTCGCAGCCTATCGAGTATGAAAATAAAGTATGTTTATGGAGGAGCCTTGAAAATGCGGGTAGAGGTGTAAAAATAAGTGATATGAATATATTCAGAAATCAAATTTTCCTAGTGTCATTGCGAGGAACGAAATGTAATGAAGTGACGAAGCAATCCAAAAAAAGATAGTATAATATTATTTGGATTGCCGCGCACCTACGGTGCTCGCAATGACAGTACACAATTAGCTGTATTATGCTTCTGGAAAAATTTATCACTTTAATTTTTACCATTACCATATACTTTATTCAATGCAAAATAGTATTACTTAAAGCTTCGGGATTGACAGTGCATTGATTAGACTCAAAATTGATAGAATATCACTTAAATATATATCAACACATTAATTAGAAAGAGATTGATAAAGTTATTTTATCTTTATTAAGCCTGCAAAACGAGTTTTTTTCCAGAAAATGTTGGTGTAGTAGTTTTGTTTATTTTGATAATTTTCGGGTTGGTATCCAAGTTAATTTCACCTGTTTTAGGGTCTTTGCAATGTTTTTTCAAATAATTGGCTAATCCTTCAACGTAGTTTAAGGGTTTACCATTTGTATCAGTGCATCTTTCACCAATTTTACCGTCATTATAAAATGCTGTGCCCCAATAATCAGTATCAGAGTAAATTTGTCTTACTGCAATTTTATACTTTTTATCTGTATCGGGATTATCAATATTTATTTTTTTACCTTTAATTGTTAAACCTGAAAGGCTTAATTTTTTCTTTCCATCTTCAAGTTCTTCTGTTATTTGGTATTCAACAGCAGAAGAAAATTGCGGTATATCGTAAGCCCCTCTCTTATTGCCTTTATCAAGGGCGAATTTTAAAGTATCAACAATTTGTTTTTCACTTGCTTTGGTTTTTACCATTGGTACTTCAAAAACAAACGATAGACTTAATGTACCTTCATTTAATTCTCCTTTATTAATGCCAGCTCTTACTGTAGAAGAATTAATCATAGCTAAGTCTAAGTCTTTAATATCATCAGTTCCCTTTTTCTTAGCTAATTCTAAAAAACCATCTAATGTAGCTGTTAAAAGAGTATTTTCTTTATCTCTTGATATAATAGGATTTATAGGTTCTTTTACAATACCTATCCTAGGGTAATCTTTAAATATCTTCTGTATGGTTTTATCAAGATTTTTCTTTATTTTAGTATCAGGTTCAATTTTTTTTGTAAGAAAATGTTCATTTTTTCCGTCTATTTTTCCATTTTTATTTGTAACTATGATTCCATTCTTATCAAACCATAAATTAAGTAATCCAAATTTTTCTGCATTGCATCCAGCTTGTACTATGATAATGGGCTTACCACTCGGTGAATATAATACATTTGGCTTTTTGCCTTCTTTATTTTTCTCGTATGTAAAACCTTCAAATGAATCATGAGAATGTCCTTCTATAATTATGTCAATACCGTCAGTTCTCGGATCTTTAACTAATTGTGTGTCTTTTTCATAACCCAGATGTGAAGCCAGGACGATTTTATTTATTCCCTTGCTTTCTAATATTTTTATTTCTTCTTGAATAGCGTTAATAGTTGCTTCAAGTCTTCTTTTTACAAGTGATTCAGTGCTTTCGCTCTCTTCTCGTTTAACTCCGGCAACAAATTTTCCTAGCTCATAATAAGTTTCATCTTCGGGTGTTAGACCAAGCAGGCCAAACTTAGCACCATTTTGAGGATTCTCAACTATGAAAGATTTTGCAATTTTTTTCTTAAACTTTTTTAAGGGTGTATCTTCAAGATCTCCATTAGTTAATACAACTTTAAAATTAGCTTTTCTAAGTAGCTCAGCTAACTGATCTAAACCGTTGTCAACTTCATGATCTCCTAAAGCTATAAAATCAGGTTTTATCTGGTTTAATGCTTTAACTAATAACAGTCTTCTATCTTGTTCTAACTTTTTATTGAGGGTATTATAATACAATAAATCATCACCAGCACTGATTGTTAATGGAGCCTTTGGCTTTAGTTCTTTTTGTTTTTGTTTAATTCCTGTTATTAACTTATCCATATTTGCGATTGAGCCATGAGTATCGTTTGTATAAATAAAAGTAGCTTCTACATGCCCTTTTTTTCTATGTTCTTGTGGGGTTAAGTTTCTACCAAAGCTTAATATTTTTATATTTGTAAAAGAATTGACTGTGTTCAATATACTTTTCTCCTAAAACATAAGCTATACAGTTGCATAATAAGTCTGAATTGGATGCTAAATATATACAATTTCGGTTGCAGTTACTTTGTTATTAAATTAACATCAACCTGAGAACTTAAAATACACTAATTTGTAAGCTTTAAAACTAGTAAAAAACGATATTTCCTGATTTTTTAAGATTGTATTTAAAAAAATAAAGGCAAATCAACTATTTTAAGCAAATTTTTCTTATTAACATTTATTAATACTTTCCTTACTGGCTTGATTTCAAGAAATTCCAAATTTAATCATATTTTAAGCCTGTAAAGTCTTATGATTATTTATTATTAAGCTTAATAGTTTAGCAAGAATATCTGTGGGAGCTTGGGTTATAATTTGATGATAAGATTAATAAAAAGTTTTTGGATAAAAATTGTATGGAAAATAATTGCGCAAGTTTAGGTAAAGAATTAACTGAAAAAAATAAAACGTATTTTATAAAAGGCGTAGAAATCTTTCTAGCTTTTACTTTTATAGTATTTATATTAGGAATTATATGTGCTGCATTTAGAGGGATTTTAATGTGTGATGAGAGTGTGAATCTCTTAAGATATGCAAATCCCCGTCAGGAGCTACATCCTACAACTTATTATATTATTGTTAATAAAATATTTGGCTGGTTGCCTGCAGAAATATACGTATATAGACTTCTTTCTTTAATGTTTAATCTTCTAAGTAGCATTGTGTTCTTTATAGGCTTTTGGACTTGGCTTAAAAGCCTATTTGAAAATCATAATATTCTGGTATGGAATAAGATTACTGTATTTTTGTTTATTATTATTGGGAATTTAATATCATTTTTTGTTTTTACAGGTGGTTTAGGCTATAACAGCTTAAATAATGCTTTAATTTTAGTCTCTTCAGGTTGTATTTTCTGGGTATTAGGAAAAAAAGAATTATCTAAAAAAGCAAGTCTGGTAATTTATACTTGTGGTGCTTTAATCGGAATTGACTTTTTTATAAAGTTTTCAGCCAGTATTTTGTTTCTTTTATGTTCAAGTATTATCATGCCTTATAAGAAAAATAACCTGTTAAAACTATATAATGGTTTTATAATAGGGTTAATTATTTATTTTATATTGTTTCAATCTCCTGTAGCTTGGTTACAAGGATTTTTTTATGCCATATTTGGTGCAGCAGCAGGAACTCATTCTTTAAGTAGTGTTTTAAATGCTTATATCTCAAGTATTTTGCTAAATATTTCTTTAATACTTAAGAATTTTTCCTTACCTTTATTACTAATTACTTTTGGGCTTTTAACTTTAAGGTTTGAGGAAATCAAGTTTATTAAATGGATTAGGATGACTTTACTTACTTTGGGTACTGCTTTTATCTTTATTTCTATAATAAAAACCAACTTATATAATCCTAAAGACTTACGGTTTTATATAACTATTTTCTTTATTATTTTAACAATACAAGTTATTTTAAATTTACTTTCGTCTGCAAAAACCCTATCAGTCTTTAAAGCATGTTTTAGAAAAGCTCTTCCTGGTATTGTTTTTCTGTTCTTTTTACCATTCATAATGGCTTTTGGTACAAATATACC
>MFRQ01000166.1:7307-13459 GCA_001784615.1 Candidatus Melainabacteria bacterium RIFOXYA2_FULL_32_9 | reverse complement strand
CTTACTTGCATATAATCATATAATGCCCTGGTTTGCTTTATTCGTTTTGATGAGTATTTTAGGGATTCTTTCTTCAAAACTTGATTATAAATTCCAGCTAATATTGCCTTTAACTGCAATATTTTTTGCCTGGGCTTATTTTATATGCATCTTTATTTTCAGGTTAGATTTTCCTAATTTCGCAGTTATTAATCAGAATTACAGGGTGAATAATATCACTAAACTAAAGCATATGCGGGTAGGCTATGATACTAAAACCTTTATAGAAAGTACGCATAGCCTTTTATTAAAAGCGGGTTTTAAAAAAGGAGATGGTCTGGTAGGGTTTAATATTCCGTTTTTTGTATATGCTTTTGATGCAAAATCGCCCGGAGCCTACTGGTATACAACTGAGTTTCCTGTAAATAATTGCCTTACAATGACCTCAGTTAAAACAGAGCTTGAAAAATCTTATTTTTTACTACCTTCAAAAGTTGACCCCGATCATATTGAGTGTATTGTCAGGCAAGATTTCCTCAAAGATCACGAATATGCTGGACATGTGACAACACCTTATAATATATACAGTATAGATAAAGGGGTAAAGCTACTATTATTTAAGCCTGTTAATAAACTCGAATAGCTGAGAGTCCCGATCGACAAATAATATGCTATGATTTCCCGAACCGTCATCCTAAGTGACACAGTCACTTTCTCAAGTTATCAATCCTTCCAATAATACACACTGTCATCCTGAGAAGCGACGTGAGGATCTTGCCAATTATGAATACTAGCTTTTAAGGACAGCGGAAAAAATCATTAAAGATTTTGATGAAAAATCTTTAATGATTTTTGTAGGCTGCTTTCTGTGCTCAGCTATTAAACGAGTAATAAAAAATGCGTAAGAATTTTTTATTACTCGTTTAATGTAAAACGGATAGATTGCCACGGGCTAAAGCCCTCGCAATGACAGAGAGGGTGCTATTAACTATTTACAAATCTTACCACTAGATCAGTAAATGTTATTTATCTTGATTGAAAATATATCTCTCTGATTTAATACCCTTTTGCAGCTTAATTAGTTGTCTCGTTCCAAGAGTTTTATAGTTTTGAGCGTATTTTGTATTTATTATGGTTTTTTTAGACTTTTTAATTATTTGTTTGTAATTTATAGATTTATTTTCTATTTCAACTTTGTCTGGATATACTGTCAGTAAAGCATATTTGTTAGGATAAGTAATAATTGATGGTGCTGAAACAAAGACAGTATCATTTACTTTTTTAGAATATCCAAGATGATGATGTCCGCTTAATACCAGTTTAACCTGTGGGTGTTTTTGGATTATGTTAAGAAAATCTGCTGAATTTAGTAGTAAAAAGTCTTTCCAGACAAGTTTCTCTTCCGGATTAATAGTTGGGAAAGCAGGGTGGTGCATTGCTATAATAGTAAACTTGCTCTTATTATTCGTTAACGTGTTATCAAGCCATTGAAGTTGTTCTCCTGGGATTAATCCGGAAAAACCATTAATAATAGTCGTATCAAGCCCTATTAAGAGTACGTTTGAAACAGGTTCTGCTGCCCAGTAAGTTTTCTCTTTATCTTCAAAATTTAAATAAAATTCATCCAGAAAATCTCTTTTTGTATATTCAGCCGTAAGATCTGCATCCCTATCTCCAGGAACTACATAATAAGGAGACTTTATTTCAGAAAAAATATCCAGTAGCATAGGAAGATCGCTGAATTCCTTGTCGCTATTGTCTATCAAATCGCCGCCAAAAACTATAAAATCAAGAGCTTTCATTTTATTAAGGGTTTTTATGACATCTTGAAAAATTACAAGGCTTTCTTTGTGAAGAATCCAATTGTCTTTTTTTTGAAAAGATAAGTGAGTATCTGGGATAAAAGCAATTTTGAATGGTTTAAAGCTTTTATACTGATTTATTTGATCAGCAGCAAATGCTAATTGATTAAATAAAAAAAACACCGAAATTAAAATAAATATTTTCAGTGCTTTTTTGTTTAAAGTTCTCAATTATTTACCCTTTATTTTACAAAGTTGGCTTTATAAAGATATTTCAGGAATTTCTATACCTTCTTCATCAAGATGGAACTTGGTATGAATGGCTTTAACGGCATCATGCGCTCTATCTTTTTCAACTATACAGCTAATTTTAATTTCACTGGTTGAAATCATCTTAATGTTAATGCTAGCATCAGCTAAAGATGAGAACATATCTGCTGCAATACCTGGTTTATCAATCATTCCAGCTCCAACAATACTAACTTTTGCAATATTTTTATCTACTACAATGTCTGCTGCGTTAATTTCTTGCTTGACTCTTTCAAGGATGTTTAGTGTTTGATCAAGATCAGACTCTGAAACCGTGAAAGCAATATTGTTAGAATTATCTTCTTTTAATGATTGAATAATCATATCTACGCTAATATTATGCTCTGCTAATGATGTAAACACCTTAGCAGCTGTTCCGGGAGCATCTGGCACTTTTAGTATTGCAAGTCTAACTTGTGATAAATCTGCTGCTACTCCACTCACAGGCTTATATATTTCCATTAAGTTTTCTCCTATAATCAATGTTCCTAAATCATCGTGATTAAAACTACTTCTAACTCTCATAGGCACGTTGAATTGTTTTGCAGTTTCAACTGATCTTGGGTGAAGAACGTTAGCTCCAACTCTAGCAAGTTCTAACATTTCCATATATGAAATCTGGTTTAATTTTGAAGGTTTTTCAATAATTCTTGGATCAGCGGAGTATACTCCATCTACATCTGTATAAATATCACATCTTTCTGCCTTTAATGTAGCTGCTAAAGCTACAGCTGATGTATCAGAGCCGCCTCTACCTAAAGTTGTGATTTCATTATCGGGGGTTACTCCCTGAAATCCTGCAACTATGACTATTTTTCCTTCATTTAAGTAACCTTGCATTTTATCAGGTTTAATATCTAAGATTCTAGCTTTAGAGTGTACTTTTTCTGTTATAATTCCAACTTGTCCAGCAACTAGACTAATAGCGGGATAACCTGCTTCTTGAATCGCCATTGCTAAAAGTGCTATGGATACTTGTTCTCCACTTGAAAGAAGCATATCCATTTCTCTGCTACAAGGCTTCGAAGTGATTTCGCCTGCTAGACTAACTAAATAATCAGTAGTATGTCCCATAGCAGATACAACAACAACAACTTGATGACCCTTGTCATATTCCCTAGTTACGGCCTTAGCGACATTTTTAATTTTTGTTGAATCAGCTACAGATGTTCCGCCGAATTTCTGTACAATAATGCTCATAAGTATCCGCTCTCTTTTTACACTCTGACGTTATTTTACTAATCCCATAAAATCGTTAATACTTTTGTGGTAATTAAGTTTAATTAAACTTGCATTTAAATAATTATATATAATATCACGGTAATGCGGATAAGTCTCAAGTAATTTTCTGTATTCGTTTTCAAAAGTTACAAAGTCACCGAGTCGTGCTTTTACATATGCACTATTAGCCATACTTTCTACGTGTTCCGGCTGGATATTAAGAGTTTTATTTAAGCATTCAAGGGCATTATGATAATATGCTGAATTACCGGTATTGTCTGCAAATTCGATATATGTCACTCCTAACATAAATATAGCTGTTATATTACTAGGATTTTTAAGTAATACCTCATTATAAGTACTTATTGCTTCATTGAATTTCTTTAATCTGATTAATACTTCACCTTTTCCAATATATGCAGTACTTGCATCAGGATCTATTTTGATAGCATTATCAAATTTTTCAAGAGCATCTTTAAATGTTGATTCTTCTTTTGAAAGAATTACACCATATATTGTGCTGATATTGCTTGAATTTGGATTTTTTCTATATGATATGCGCATGTTTCTTATTGCTTCTTTATTGTTACCAGTTTCACTCAGTATAACTGCAAGGTTTACATATGCGTCTATATTATCAGGATCAGCTTCGATTGTTTTATTGTAATGTTTCATAGCATTATCGTAATCGCCCAGGCTGTTATAAGTTACAGCTATCAAATAATGTGCATATGAATTCTTATTTGATGCTTTGATAGCGTTTTTATAGCATTCTATTGCTTTATAATGATCTTTTAATATGTTGTAAATAGATCCTAGCTTTAAGTAAGCATCGCCATTACGTGGATCGAGAGTAATTGTTTCTTCTAATAAGCCTATCGCTTTTTCATGTTCACCTATTTCTGCAAGGGATATTGCTAGATGATACAAAGTAATTGGTTTTTTTTCTTGCAGATTTAAAACTTTACTAAATTTTGCTACAGCTTCAAAGTGTTCGCCGTATTTTTGTAGAGTTATACCCCAGGCCAAGTATAATTCAGGGAGATTTGAGTTTATACTTTCAGCTATTTTATAGCATTCTAGAGCTTCATCAAATTTACTTAATGAGGTTAATATTTCTCCCAGATAAATATGTGTTTCTACTTTTACAGGGTTGATACTCAGAGCTTGTTTTGTTTTTACAAGGGCTTCCTCGTATTTTTCAAGTCTCATTAAGGCTAAAGACCAATAATGAAATACATCAGCGTTATTGGGTTGTAAATTATTAACTGTTTCAAATCTTTCTATTGCTTCATTATATTTTTCTAGTTCTGTAAGTATAACACCCCAGAAAAACAATGCTTGTGCAGATTTAGGGTTTATAGTAAGAGCTCTTTTAAACTTGTCTTCTGCAAGAAGCTTTTTGTTTTGTTTTGCAAGAGCTACTCCCCACCCTATGTAAGTATCAATATCCTTAGGGTTTAATTTTATAGCCGTTTCATATTTTTTCTCGGCTTCATCCATATTACCAAGTTCAGCCAGAGCTGCAGCCCACAATGAGTAAGCTCTTGAATATTCCTGATCAATTTTAATTGCTGCAATAAATTTTTCTATTGCTTCTTCATATTTTCCTTTTTTAGCCAGAGCAATTCCCCAATTAGTAAAACTATCAGGGTTTTTAGGGCCCATATGGCTTGATGACTCAAATTTTTCAATAGCCTGATCTATATCGCCAGAGTTAGCAAGAAATATACCCCAGTTAACAAAGGCTTTAGAGGGAATATAGGTATCTTTTGAAGCTATTTTATATTCAGTTACAGAGTCATTTAGCTTAGAAACTTTATTTAGTATTTTTTTAAAGTGATCAAACATTTTAAACCAGCATGTCAGCTACTTATAACTTTCATATTATATCAGATAATACTAATTTAGGATAATAATCTTGAATTTAATCAGATATTTTTATGTATTGACCTAAAAGCATTTATCTATTTTCTGGAAATATTTTTTAAAGTATACGATAATTATATTAGTAAAAAGCCTATTTTAGCTGGATAATTATCGTTTTTATGTTTATCAATTGAAGACTGGGTAATATAGTAACCCGGGTCATTGTTATTATTTATACGTAACAAGAGAGTCATGAGGTGTAAAGTTATGAAATTTTCTAAGGAAGTTCAAGAAAAATTGCTTGCTCCATTCGATGAGTCAGCAGTGAAATTTAAACCGACTGTTGTGAGAGATGGTAAAGCGCTTGCTCTGGCATATGTAGATGCCAGAACTATACTTGACAGGCTAGACGAGTTAGTTGGAGTTGAAAATTGGCACGATGAGTACGAAGTCATTTCGCCAAAACAAGTAGTCTGTAAACTTACGATTAATGGAGTTACAAAGTCAGATGCAGGAGAAGCTCAGGATAGTGAGAAAGAACCGCTTAAGTCAGCCGTATCTGATTCTTTGAAAAGAGCCGCTGTTAAGTTCGGTATTGGCAGATATCTTTATAGACTACCAAAAACCTGGTGCAAGTATGATAGTGCAAGAAGTGAATTCATTGAAACCCCGGATATGAAAGGTGGAATTGTCTCAACATCAAAGCATGAATCCTACAAAAATGTTAAAAAGGCTGATTCTATAGAAATTAAAAAAGATGAAGCAGATGTGCCAATTCCAGAGTGCGCTTCTTGTGGTGAAAAAATCACAAACAGAGTAGCTATCTTTTCTAAAAAGTACTATCAGAAATCACTTTGCATGAAGTGTCAAGCTTCCAGTATGGAAGAAAAAGAAGCAGTTGCTTCACAAAATTAAAAAACAGAATAAAAATCCCCAAAAGTTTGGGGATTTTTATCTTTTTGTACTTGTTAT
>MFRQ01000166.1:0-7282 GCA_001784615.1 Candidatus Melainabacteria bacterium RIFOXYA2_FULL_32_9 | reverse complement strand
AAATTGGAAGGTTAATAATGGATAGAATAGTAGAAGTATATACAGGTGCATATGCCAGCGGAAAATCTGAGATTTCTATCAACAGAGCAATTATGTTACATAAAGAGACAGATTCTCCAGTTATATTAGTAGATCTTGATACAGTTGAGCCTGCGTACACATTAAGACCAATTAAAAAAGAAATAGAAAAATACGGTGTCAGGGTAATTACTCAAGAAAGTTATTTTGGGCTTGGAGAAGCTGGCAATACTATTACAGGTGAGCAGATGAATTGTCTTTCTAACCCTGGAAATATAGTTATTGATGTTGGTTATGGTGTTGGTGGACTTGATATTCTTGAAGTTATTAATGGTATAGATAAGGAAAAAAATCTTAAAATCTATATAGTGATAAATACTTCTAAGCATGAGACATTAAATGTTCAGGATATTATTGATTATGTAAAGTGGAGTGCCGGTACTGGTGATCAGGAGTGGAAGAAATTCAATGGCATAATTAGCAATGCTCACTATGGTGATGAAACAACCAGTGAAGATGTAATAAATGGCTTAAGAAAAATTCAAAAAGCAGCAGAGGAGTTAAAGATTCCTATAATTGCTTTAACTGTGTCAGAAAAACTTTATCCTGAATTTGGAGCAGACTTTGAAGGCATACCTGTGTGGTCATTAAAGAGGTTTATGCCAAAGGCTTTATGGTAACAATAAATTAAAAGAGACACTTTTAAAGTGTCTCTTTTAATTTTCAGATTAACTGATTTGTATTTCCCCAACCTTCAAGCCAGTAACCACCTTCATTTATAACTTTAGTATAATATATGAAATTTATGTTCTCATCAATCTAAGAGTCAATATTTTTTCTAGACCACTTGGTCAATCATTGGTATGAATAGGATTTTACTCCAGATAATTTTGTTTACCACTTAGCTTGGTAACACCCCTTTTGCTGCTATTAATAAATTCTATAAGTTGATCTATGTACTTATTAGATGGAATTTCTTCTCTTATTCTCTCAATAGCTTGATTAGTATTGAGATCAGAGAACCAAATAAGATTAAATGCTTTTTTAAGGTTTGTTCTTTCTTCAGGCGTAAAACCACGACGCTTTAGTCCTATTGTGTTAATTCCAATAATTCCAGCAGGTCTACCTTCTGTCTTTGCATAAGGTGGCAGATCTTGCCTTGTAGCTGAGAATCCACCTATTATAGCCATTTCGCCAATTCTTACATTTTGATGAATTACTACCATGCCACCAATAAAAGCATAATCACCAACCAATACGTGTCCTCCAAGGGTAGCTAAATTAGCAAGTATGGCATTATCTCCTACTTGACAGTTATGCGCAATATGTGCACCTGTCATTAGCATACAGTTATTACCAACTTTAGTTATATTACCCTCGCCTGATGCTCTATTTACAGTGGCATGCTCCCTTATCTGGCAGTTTTCGCCAATAATGACTTTAGTAAATTCACCTTTGTATCCTAAATCCTGAGGTGCAGTGCCAATAACAGCTCCTGTTGAAATAATAGTATTTTTACCAATTTCACTATTCTCAATATAAGCCTGAGGATAAATTTCTACACCAGATTCAAGTTTTGTATTTGGTCCTATGACTGCATAAGCGTTTATTTTAACTCCGTCTGCAATTTCTGCTGATGGGTCAATAATTGCACTTGGATGAATATTTACCACCATACCTACCTCATTTTATTTTGTTATTGAACTATAGAGCACATTAATTCTGCTTCTAACACTAATTGTCCATCAACTTCAGCTCTGCATTTTGTTTTTACAATAGGGCCTTTAAGTCGAGTAACTTCTGAATAAAGATCCAATTTATCACCAGGAATTACAACTTTCTTAAATCTTACACCATCGATTCCTGCAAATAGTGCTAATTTTCCTTTGTATTCAGGTAATGTCATTACAATTCCTGCACTTAATTGAGCTAACGCTTCTACCATTAATACTCCAGGCATAATTGGTCTATTTGGGAAGTGTCCCATAAATTGTGCTTCGTTCATTGTAATATTTTTATAGCCTTTAACGTGTTTGCCAGGAACGCACTCAGTAATCCTATCTATTAATAAGAAAGGGTATCTGTGTGGAATGAGATTCATTATCTCAATAATGTCCATACTTAATGGTTTTACATCTTCACTTGTTGACATGCCGTTTCCTCCATATATTTTTGTTGTATGACTTTTGCAAATTCTACGTGTGTTTTATGTCCTGCTTCACGCGCAACTATGTGTGCTTTAAAATGAAGAGGATTAAGTTCTAGTAATTGCAAATCTCCTATTAAGTCTAATATTTTATGTTTTATAGGTTCATTGGTTGATCTTAATTCTGTTGTATAACCTGTTTCTGTTAAGCCTATAGTGTTATCGATATTAACACCTAAAGCAAATCCAGCCTGTTGGAATTTTTCCAGATCTTTTAGATATCCAAAAGTTCTAGCTTCGATTATTTCATTTTGATTATCAGATGAATCCCAGGTGTACCATTTTTCCTCTAAGTCTGTATGGTCAAAGTTTACATAATAACTTACTTTTAAACTTTCTGATGGTAGCATAACTAACTCTGAATGCGAAGAAGTAAGATTAATTGGTTCTGTTATATTTATAGAATTTGCATTATGATTTGTTTCTATTCCTGCACTTTTAAATGCTTCTACCCATTTAAGCGCACTCCCATCAAGTATAGGAAGTTCAGAAGAGTTCATATAAACATTTAGGCTGTCAATTCCTGTAAAAGCACAGGCTGACATAAAATGTTCAACCACTCTAACTTGCTTGTCCTGAGTTCCTAAAACTGTGCAATGTAGAGTTGATATTACATTATCAAGACAGGCTCTTATTGCTATTTCAGAATTGTCTGGATAGAAATAAACCCCTTTTTTATTTGACGGGGCTATTTTTACCGTGCATTCCTTGCCATCCATCAGGCAAATTCCAGTTATCTCGACTTCATTTAATGTAGTTGTCATTATTATTTCTCTTGTTTTAATGCTTCAATTTCTTGTTTCAGTTCTTTAACCTGCTTCATTAAAGAGCTTATATCTTTAAATGCTTTTAGCTGTCTTACAAATTCTTTTCTCGGCACAGCTGGAGAACCCATTACAATACTTTTTTCAGGAATATTTTTACTAACTCCTGACTGAGCCATTAGTATAGAATCTGACCCAATTGTAATATGATCAGCAATGCCAACTTGTCCGGCTAATACTACTCTATCACCGATTACAGTACTTCCAGCAATACCAACTTGTGAGACAACCAAACAATTTTCTCCGATTTTACAGTTATGAGCTATCATAACTAAATTATCGACTTTTGTGCCTTTACCGACAATTGTATTTTCTAATGTACCTCTATCAATGGTGGCGTTAGCACCAATTTCTACGTCATCATGAATTATAACTGAGCCAAGAGAAGGGATTTTATATATTTTCTGCTGGGAAAAATCTCCATCAACTTTGCCTTCTTGTTTAGCAGTTTCGATAGTATTTGGAGTTTCTGTAACAAAACTAAATCCGTCACCCCCAACACTGGCTCCCTGATTGATAATTACATTATTGCCAATACTAATAAAGTCGCCTATATTTACTCCGGGGTGGAATAAACAGTTATTTCCTATTTGTGCTTTTTTTCCAATATATACGTTGGCTAAAATTTTTGTATGATCACCAATTATAGTTCCTCTGCCTATTACAACATTTGGACCAATTGAAACATTTTGTCCAACTTGTGCTTCCGGGTGTACTACAGCTGTTGGATGAATGCCTATAGGTGCATCTGGTGGAATATAGAATAAATGCAGCAATTTCATCATTGCAAGACGTGGTCTTTCAACCTCAATGGTGGAAATATTTTCCAACGAAACACCAAACGGAACTAAGGCTGCTTTAGCTTTTGATTGTGCTAAATTTTGAATTTCTTCTTCTGATAAAGCAAGAGCTAAAGTTTCTTCATCAGCTAATTTTGGTGGTGAAATTCTTTTAATTACGATATTTTCCTCTACCTGGTTTAAAATTCCCCCGATAATTTGGGTAATTTCATTTAATGTGTAAGTTTTAACTTCGTTCAAAATTTTACTTCCCATAATCTCAATTCCAGTTTTGCATATTCAACATTACTTAATTATATTATGAAAATTTTATGACTAAAAAAATTTTTTAACAAGAAGTGTTTACTTATTATAAACCTAAATAGCCTATTATCAATGATAGTAGGCTATTTAGGTTCAGAGTCTTTTATTAATTTTTAGGCGTATTTTTCCAATAATTCAAGCTTTTTTTGTTTTTTCTGCTTCATTTATATTTTCAATTCCTTTAATTAAAGCATCAGGATTAAAAGAAATACTGTCTATTCCTTGATTTACAAGAAATTTTGAAAATTCCGGGTGGTCACTTGGAGCTTGTCCGCAAAGTCCTATGGGAGTATTTGTTTCTTTAGCTTTTTGTATTACTTGTGAGATTAATTCTTTGCTGGCTTCATCATCTTCGTGGAATAAATCACTTACAATTTCAGAATCTCTGTCTATTCCAAGTGTTAACTGAGTTAGATCATTTGATCCAATAGAAAATCCGTCGAAGATTTCAGAAAACTCTTTTGCAAGAATCACATTACTTGGAATTTCTACCATGACGTAAATTTCAAGATTATTTTCTCCTCTTTTTAAACCAAATTCTTCCATTACTTCAATCACTTTTTTGCCTTCATCTAGTGTTCTACAAAATGGAATCATCAATTTAACGTTTGTTAGTCCCATATCATCTCGAACAATTTTCATGGCTTTACATTCAAGATGAAATCCTTCTTTATATCTTTGATTGTAGTATCTTGATGCACCTCTAAATCCTAACATTGGATTATCTTCTTTAGGTTCAAATTCATGACCGCCAATTAGGCTTGCATATTCATTAGTTTTAAAGTCAGACATTCTTACAATAACGTCGTTTGGATAAAATGCCGCAGCTATAGTAGCTACAGCTTGTGATAATTTGTCTACAAAGTAATCTTCTTTATTTTCATATCCACGAGTAAGTTCTTCTATTTGGAGTTGGATCTTTTCGTTTTTTAACTCGTTAAATTTCACAAGTGCCATAGGGTGAATTCTTATTGCATTATTAATTATGAATTCAAGCCGCATTAGTCCTACACCGCGATTTGGCAAAAATGATAAATTAAAAGCCTGTTCCGGATCTCCAAGAATTAGCATAACTTTTGTTTTTGGCAATTTTATATTTTTAACATCGACTTCCTGTTCTTCCCAATCCAGAATTCCCTGATAGACAATTCCATTTTCACCTTCCACACAAGAAACCGTTATTTCTTCGCCGTCTTTAATAGTTTTAGTTGCGTTGCCTGTACCAACTATTGCAACTACTCCTATTTCTCTTGCAACAATTGCAGCGTGACTAGTCCTTCCACCTTTGTTGGTAACAATGGCAGATGCCTTTTTTAGAATCGGATCCCAATCAGGATTTGTCATATCTGCTATAAGGACTTCTCCAGGTTGGAGCTTGCCTGATTCATCAGGAGAGTTCAAAATCCTTGCTTTTCCTGATGCAATCTTACTGCCTACACTTCTACCTTCAGCTAAAATTCTTCCTTTTTCTTTCAATGAGTAAGTATGAACTTTGTAATGATCTTTTTTTGCGGCGTGGACAGTTTCAGGTCTTGCCTGAACTATAAATAATTCTCCTGAAATTCCATCTTTAGCCCATTCTATATCCATCGGGCGCTTATAGTGCTCTTCGATGGTCATAGACCATTTGGCAAGTTTTTCTATTTCTTCATCAGATAATATATACTGATCTCTTTTTTCTTCAGGAGTATCTATATTTATAGTTGTTGCGCCTAATTTAGAAGATTCATTTTCTGCATCTTCTGTATAAACCATTGTTTTAGACTTTGAACCAAGAGTTTTTGAGATAATAGCCTTTTTACCCATTTTTAATGATGGCTTGAATATATAAAATTCGTCTGGATTTACGTTTCCTTGAACCACATTTTCACCCAATCCCCAGCTGCCTGTTAAGAATATAACTTTTTCAAAGCCAGTTTCTGTATCAATAGTGAATCCTACACCTGCACTGGCTTTATCTGCTCTTACCATTTTTTGTATCCCGATTGACAGGGCTACTTTCATATGCTCAAAATCGTTATCCTCCCTATATTTGATAGCTCTATCAGTAAAAAGCGAAGCATAACAACGTAAACATGCCTCTATTAACTCATCTTCACCTTTAATATTGAGAAAGGTTTCTTGTTGTCCTGCAAAGCTTGCGGTTGGCAGGTCTTCTGCTGTTGCACTACTTCTTACTGCTACTTGGATTGGTTCTTCATATTTACTATTCAATTCTCTGTATGCTTGTTTTATTTGTTCTTGAAGTTCTTCTGGGATTTTTGCACCAAGCATTGTTCGTCTTGCTTGAACCCCAATTTCATGAAGGTTTGAGAATTCCTCAGTGTCGAGCTTATTAAGAATTTCAGTCAATCTTTCTCTAATATTATTCTTATCAAGAAAATCCCAATATGCATTTGCAGTTGTAGCAAAGCCATCAGGAATATTTATACCTCTTTTAGTAAGTTTTTGAAACATCTCGCCAAGAGAAGCATTTTTACCTCCAACCTGCGCAACATTATTGATATCAATTTCTGAAAATTTCATAATATAATTTGCCATAATTACCCCCTAAAGATTGTTTTGCAACATTTTAAAAGAGTCTGAAGTTTTATACATCAGACTCTTTTCTAGTAAACTTTTTTATTTATTTTTGCTATTTCTAAGCTTGCTCTGTTTCAGGCTTATCTTTCTTAAAGTGTCCTGCTAGACCTTTAATGCCGGCTATTACAGCTTTAGGAATAAAATAAATACAAGAGGTTGCAACTAATCCCTTTAAAGCTAGAGGCATTGGGGTAAATGATACTGTTGAGAAAATTACCTTCCCCGGTTTGGGAGTTGCGAGATATTTTTTTGGAGCAGTGAAAGAAATTTCTTCTAAAAAAAATTAAAAATCTTTCATAGAAATACCTTTATAAGGTATGCTTAAAGCTTTAGGTAAGACTGCTTGCGGCCACTGAGCCTAATGCTCCAGTTGTTGCTGCGATAACTGTATTTCAATTATATGCCTCTTTCTCTTAGCTCCTTTGTTTGCTTATGTAAATGATTTTTCAACATAGAAATAGCCTAATCCATAAAATTAGGCTATTTCTAGAATTTTTATATGTATTTTTTGTTTATGCTTCTTCTGTTTTATTTTTATGGGTTAAAGC
>MFRQ01000165.1:7194-7575 GCA_001784615.1 Candidatus Melainabacteria bacterium RIFOXYA2_FULL_32_9 | reverse complement strand
CTGTACAGTATCCGGCTGCCATACATCTTCGGGATTCACGGTTGATTATATCGGTGCTTCAGCCTCTCTTAGCGGTGGGCTGGGAACACACACTGCTACAGAAGCATATATGGATACATTACACCAATTGCTTCTTGACAGGGAATGGATTACAGAAAGTGGTTCCATTAATGCAAGCAGCGGTAGCCCATTAAAGATTGCCCCGGGAGCTAAAGCCGGTGCGCTCTTTAACTACCTCTTTATCGAGCACGACCTGAGCAAAGGCTCTCATAATACACGTTATGCACTCGAGCTGCTTAAATCGTCTATCCAAGAGCTGAGAAAGCTTTAAACTATTCCCACCAAAATTAAAAGCCCGGCAGTTGTCGGGCTTTTTTATTT
>MFRQ01000165.1:2923-6672 GCA_001784615.1 Candidatus Melainabacteria bacterium RIFOXYA2_FULL_32_9 | reverse complement strand
GATTCAACTGATATCACTAAACCCTCATCTCCTACTGCTTTTGAAAACGTATAAGTTGATAATCCTCAATATGCCTCTAGATCTAATATATAATCCCCACTCTTGATATCTAAATACTTTAAATAAATATCATTAGTCTCAATACCTTCTGGTAAGAAAGTATAATAAAAATCTATATTTTTATTTGGAATTTTATGTAAAGCAGGTTTTGAAAAATTATATTCATATAAATTATGTTTTAATATTCCTTCAACTGAGCTTGTGTAATAGTTAAATTCTCTAATAACATCAAAAGCATAAACCCTAGTATAATAAGAGAGTATAAATTTTTTATTTTTTTCTATTATGCAAACTTCATTTTTATTTATTGTAACTTGTTTAAAACCATTAATAAGTCCATATAAATTCGATACAATAAAAAATAAAAAATCGTAATTTAATATACATCTTTTTATTATCTTAATCATTTATGTAGAATATAACCAAAATTCATAATATTAAAACAGGAAAATTACTATTTTAATTATAGCTCAAGTCTCCCGATGCAACAATTTGACTATTTAATTTTCTGTAATCTGGTTTATATATAAGAGAATAAACCACAAAATCCGTGTTTATTAGCTATCAAAATCTTTCTTATATTGAATTATTGATACAATGATAATAAAGAGCTAAAAACTAAATAGGCTCGTGGATATCTAATTGTTCTAGAATTCCTTTTAAAGCCAGTTTTACATGGGCATAATTTAATCCACCCTGTAAATATGCCACGTAAGGCTCTCTTAATGGCCCGTCTGCTGAAAGCTCTATTGTTGAACCTTCTATAAAAGTTCCTCCAGCCATAACAATTTCATCATCATAACCCGGAACATCACATGGTATCGGAGTAAGGTGTGAGTTAACCGGGCTGTTAAACTGTAAAGCCTTGCAGAATTTTACTAATCTCTCAGGAGCGTCAAGCTGAATAGCCTGAATTATGTCTGTTCTAATGTCATCAGGTCTTGGAGTAGTTTTGTAACCAAGATCCATAAATACCCGCGAAGCAAGAATTGAACCTTTTAATGCTTCAAAAACAATACTTGGCGCCATAAAAAACCCTTGTAAAATCAATCTTGACTGGTTGAACATTGCTCCGCCTTTTGAGCCAATTCCAGGAGCAGTAAGACGCATTGCCGCAAGCTCTACAAGGTCTTTCCTTCCTACTATATAACCACCTGCTTCTACGATTCCACCTCCGGGATTTTTTATTAAGGATCCGGCCATTAAATCTGCTCCTACATCAGTAGGTTCATAAGCTTCAGTAAATTCGCCATAGCAATTATCAACAAAACATATACAATCGGGGTTTTTTGTTTTTACAATTTCAATAATCTCAGTCATTGTCTCGATATCAATAGGCTTTCTTAAGCTATATCCTCGAGATCTTTGAATTGTTACCATAGTTGTTTTTTCATTTATGGTATTTGCAATGGCATCAAGATCGATTTCTGTCTCGTTTTTTAATGGAATTTCCTCATAATCTACCCCATGCCCTTTTAATGAGGCTTTAATATTACCCCTTTTTCCAATAACTTCTTCAAGCGTATCATATGGAGCACCCGCAATTGAGACTAATTTATCTCCTGGTCCTAATACTCCAAAAAGTGCACAGGCTATAGCATGTGTGCCTGAGACAAACTGATTCCTGACTATAGCAGCTTCACAATTAAAAACCTGAGCATAAACCTTGTCTATTGCTTCTCTGCCAAGATCATCATGACCATAACCACTTACACTTGCAAAATGCTCTTCGCCGATTCTATTATCTTGAAAAGCTTTTAATACTTTAGCCTGATTTAAATCCCTGATAATTTCCAGTTCTTCAAAGATTTCTAACAATTTTTTTTCTGCTTTATTTATAAACAAATTAACATCAATCATAATTTTTTACCCAATCTAAAAGTCTCTTAAAACAGTTATTTAATAAGATTACTATAATTATTATTTACTTGCTTTATCTTAACCAATGTACTATATCTGTTATTAAATATAAAGGTGATCTTGGGTAAAAACTAGAAAGTTTATTTTATATAATGAGTGAAAAAGAACAGAAAAAATTTTTTACAATCCAGAATATGGGTTATTTAACTGTTATGGGAGTTCTCTTCTTAATTCTGGGCTTAATCATATCAACACAAACTAAAAAGCATATTTTAGCAGAAAGATCTTTATTGCCTGTTGAAAGACAATTAAACGGACTTGTTGCGCTTTTGAAAGAAACTCAGAGCAAGAAAGCTGAACTTGAAAAGCAAGTCACAAAGTTAAGACAGAAAGAACGAGTAATAAACAGAGAAGCACTTTCTGAAGATAGATTTAAAACTTTATATCAAATAGCAGGATTAACTACTGCTAATGGAGAAGGAATTATCATAAAATTAGAAGACCGTAATACAAAAAAAATACTAAAAAGTACAGATTTACTTGATAATGATGGTCTTATTCATAGTGATGATTTATTAAAAATAGTCAATGAGTTAAAAGCAGCCGGGGCAAAGGCCATTGCCATCAATAATCAAAGGCTTGTTACTATAAGTGAAATTTCTACAGCAGGAAATAGCATACTGGTAAATCAAGCCAGACTAAATCCTCCGTATGTAATAAGAGCAATAGGCCCAATAAAAATGATGATTTCTGCATTAAAAATGCGTGGAGGTATAGTAGAATACTTAGAAGTATTTGGTATTAAAGTTAGTATAGAGACAAAAACTAACATAAAAATACCAGCTTATAACAAGCCTCTTGCCTGACTTAAACTATTTTGCTGATCTAAAAATAATTGGTAATGGAAAATAAGAGACTGAAATGATTAAGAGAGTCATTGCGAACCTTGCAGCATAGGTATTTTCTAAAATCGATGTTGTGAAGCAATCTCAAAGCATATAATGTTAGAGATCACTTCGCAATTAAGATAAATGATAATCTTCCATATTTAATGGCTCGTGATGACTCATTACTTGAGCATTACCAAATAATCGAGCAATAAAAAATGCGTAAGTAAGGAGGTAACAAAAAATACTTACGCATAAAGTGATATTGTCATTGCGAGGAGGGCTGAAAGCCCGACGTGGCAATCCAAATTATAGCATTATTTAATGGATTGCTTCGCTTCGCTCGCAATGACAGATTTGCGTTTTAAAATACGCAATAATTTTTTGTTTGTTCCTTATTTTTTATTGCGTCCTTAATAAAAAGAGCTCTCGGATAAGTTAGTACCCCTATATCTTTTATTAACCTTAAAAGTAAACTTATTCTTGTTTAAAAGTTTATTAAATCAAGATAAATTTAAAGTTTAAGCCAAATGGGGAATTTATAACCAATTAAATAAACCCTACTATATATATAAAAACAAACTCATTGAGTGGAGAGTTTTTATTATGACAAGAATTAGTTCTGAGGAAAAGAGAAAGGAAGCAGCTAACTGGCTTAAAGGCTTAATTGGAATAATTCTTATCTTAGGAGCATTAATAATTGGGTATCTTATTTATAAAGGAACCACAGATAGTCTGGTTATTCGAGAAACCGAGCAAATTCCTCAACAATAATAATCTTAAAAATCCGTTTCTTAATTAAAGAGAGTATTCTTCAATAATAAAATTTAAAGACTAAGGAGGAGAGCAATGTTATTTAAAATGAAATCTAGAAAAAGAGGTATGCACTTAGTAAGAGGTTCTCTTATGTCAGGTGGCAGTATGGTGGCACGCAGAATTTCA
>MFRQ01000165.1:0-2909 GCA_001784615.1 Candidatus Melainabacteria bacterium RIFOXYA2_FULL_32_9 | reverse complement strand
CTATAGGTAGTGTAGCAGCTGTTATAGGCATGGGATTAGCAGTATTTGGACTTATTAATTTAATTAGAAGATAAATAATTACACAATCAATTAAAAAAGATAGATAACAGAAGTTATCTATCTTTTTTAATTGAAAATTTAAGAACATATAAAAGTGAATAAAAAATTAAATTTTCCTTAATTTCTGAAGCTTTAAAGAAATGCTGTATTAAATTAGGATTATAGAATATCTATAAAAATTTATTTGTAATAGTATTATTTAATACTTAAGTAAAAGATATTGTGTTTTGGAGGAATACTTATGTCAGAAGTAAACATTAAACCTTTAGCAGACAAAATAGTTGTTAAAGTTATTGAGGAAACAGAAACAACCCCTGGTGGAATTTTTATTCCAGACACTGCAAGAGAAAAATCACAAAAAGGTGAAGTTTTAGCAGCTGGCCCAGGAAAACTTCTTGAAAATGGACAAAGAGAAGAGATGGAAGTTAAAGTTGGCGACAAAATTTTATTCTCAAAATATGGTGGCACAGATATTAAAATTACTAACACAGAGTACAAAATTCTCTCAGTTAGAGATGTATTAGGCGTTATCGAGTAGGAATGATTGTGAGGAGCAAATAAAAAATGGCAAAAAGAATTGCATTTAATGAAGAAGCTCGCAGAGCATTAGAAAAAGGAATTGATGCTGTTGCTGATGCGGTAAAAGTGACATTAGGACCAAAAGGACGTAACGTTGTTTTAGAGAAAAAATTTGGCGCACCTCAGATTGTTAATGATGGTGTTACCATTGCTAAAGAAATCGAGTTAGCTGATCATTTAGAAAACGTTGGTGCTCAATTAGTTAAAGAAGTTTCCAGTAAAACAAATGATGTGGCTGGTGACGGTACTACAACAGCTGCGGTATTAGCTCAGTCTATCGTTAAAGAAGGCTTAAAAAACGTTGCAGCCGGCGCTAATCCAATGGATATCAAAAGAGGTATTGATAAAGCAGTTGATGTAATTGTAGAAGAAATTAAGAAAAACGCTAAACAAATTGAATCTAAAGAATCAATTGCTCAAGTTGCAACAATTTCTGCTGGTAACGACAAAGAAATAGGTAATTTAATTGCTGACGCTATGGATAGAGTTGGTAAAGATGGTGTTATTACAGTAGAAGAATCAAAAACCATAGGAACAGAACTTAAAGTTGTTGAAGGTATGCAGTTTGACAAAGGCTATATCAGTCCTTACTTCGTAACTGATCCTGAGAGAATGGAATCTGTTCTTGAAGATGTATTCGTATTATGTGTAAACAAAAAAATTAACCTTGTTGCTGATTTAGTACCTGTTCTTGAGCAGGTAGCCAGAGAAGGCAGAGGTATTTTAATTATTGCTGAAGACGTAGAAGGCGAAGCTCTCGCTACTTTAGTTGTTAACACAATGAGAAAAGTATTAAGAGCAGTTGCTGTTAAAGCTCCTGGATTTGGTGATAGAAGAAAAGCTATGCTTGAAGATATCGCTATTTTAACAGGTGGTCAGCTCTTCACTGAAGAATTAGGCATTAAATTAGAAAATGTTACTATCCAAATGATGGGTAAAGCTCGCAGAGTAACCGTTTCTAAAGACAAGACAACTGTTGTTGTTGGTGAAGAAACTAAAAAAACAGTTGAAGAAAGAGTTAAGTTAATTAAACGTCAAATTGAAGAATCAGAAAGTGATTACGATAAAGAAAAATTACAAGAGCGTCTTGCGAAATTAGCTGGCGGTGTTGCAGTAATCGAAGTTGGTGCAGCTACCGAGACAGAGCTTAAAGATCGCAAACTCAGAATCGAAGATGCTCTTAATGCTACCAGAGCTGCTATTGAAGAAGGCATCGTTCCTGGTGGTGGTGTAACCTTAATTAAAGTCTCCAATGTTCTTGCTACAAGGCTTGGAGAATTTCAAGGTGATCAAAGAACAGGTGCTGAAATTCTCTTAAGAGCATTAGATGCTCCATTAAGACAAATTGCTAACAACGCAGGTGCTCGTGGTGAAGTAGTTGTTGAAAAAGTTAGAGAATTACCAGAAAACCATGGCTTTGATGCTCAAGACAATCAATATGTTGATATGATCAAAGCTGGTATCGTTGACCCTGCAAAAGTTACCAGAACAGCTTTAGAAAACGCTGCTTCAATAGCTGCTATGTTATTAACAACAGAAGCTGCTATCGTAGACGTTCCTGAAGAAAAAGGCGGTATGCCAGCTATGCCAGGCGGCATGCCAGGAATGGATTACTAATTCCATAAATAATTTAAATAATCAAAGAGAGATATGGCTTTTGTCATATCTCTCTTGCTGTTTGAGGTATTAAATCTTGCATTGTCATTGCGAACCGTACAACGTTAATAATCAGTTAAAATTAATTTGTGAAGCAATCTCAGAGCATAAATACCTCGCACAGTCATTCTGGAATGTTTTGCAGTCCGACTTGAGAATCTAAAAATAGTTTATGCCATCCTGAATTTAGTTTTAGACCTTTTTAACGTGTATTACTATTCTTCATTTACCTCTTTTTAGCTTTTAGTCCTTAGAAATACCACACAAAACTTGTCCTATATATTAAAAAAGATTAAAATTTTGCTGAATAGATTTATCTTGAATTATTTCTGTGTTACAAATATAATCATTAAGTGCCCTGGTAGCTCAGTGGATAGAGCAACCGCCTTCTAAGCGGTAGGTCGCAAGTTCGAATCTTGCCCAGGGCGCTTTTTATTTGCAAGGATTCCGGCGATTTTAAAATCATCAAAAAATACCCGAAAATAGCAAATTGTTCCAAAAATTTTTAGGGGTAGTATAGTTCTTTACCTGTATTTTGGTAAAAAACTCGTTTTTTGGAAACTTTTTATATAAATGGGATTTATAGGAAGGTCTGTTTATCTTAGAAGCTGTTT
>MFRQ01000164.1 GCA_001784615.1 Candidatus Melainabacteria bacterium RIFOXYA2_FULL_32_9 | reverse complement strand
AGCTATACTGGATAACTCTTCAGCTGTTTTAGAAGAAAGTGTTGAAATCACAGAATCTCTAATTGCAGGTTTAAATTGATTCATCTCAGCTTCAATTTGTTTTAATGGATCCTCACCATGACCACCCCCATGCCCACCACCACCGCTAGCAGCATTAGGATTAGGATCAGCTTCTGTTCTGGTTAATTCGAGCGCCACATTTATTTTTAAATATCTTCTTGATCTTGGATCACTAAGATTGAGGATAAATTCACCAAGGTCAAGAATTAAACCACGTTCAACCGTTTCGCCTTCTTCTCCTTCACCTTCTTCTCCTTCACCTTCTTCTCCACCAACAGCAGCAATTTTATTCGCCATTGCATCCATATTAGTTTTAACTACAAAATAATTACTTGCAACAAAAATTACGCAAATTAAAATAGTTGTTACCGTATTAATAATAATAAGCTTCATCCCTCCAAGATCGGTGTCAGCTTTACCACCTTCAGGAGAAACTTTAACTTCTGCCTTTGGTTTTATTCCTTTTGGTTGTGTTGGTTGTGCCATTTTATTACTCCAGTTACTCTTTTATATCGCTATTTGCTTCAAAAATTTTACTCATTGAACTCAGTATAACTATATCTACTCTTCGGTTAACAGATTGTTCATTATTTGCTAAATCCTCTTTTAGCGGCATATATTCTCCATAACCGACTGCGCTAAATTTTCTTGGATCAATTTTATGTTTTTTAACCAGATATTTTATAATATTTGTAGATCTAGCTGTGGATAACTCCCAATTAGATGGAAACTTCTCTGTATTAATCGGTTGATTATCAGTATGTCCTTCTATTCTTATAGAATTCGGGATTTCACTCAAAACTCCAGCTAATTTATCCAATGTAATCTGCGCTTTATCTCTTATTATATCAGAACCCGGATCAAATAGAACCGTATCTTTTAATCTAATTATTAGTCCTCTTGTTTCTTTACTTATCGATATTTCACTTATATTTCCAAGATTTTTCTCAATTAAATTCTCAATATTTTTAAATTCAACAGCATCTTTATCAATATCAGATTCAATATTTTTAATTTGAGTCTTTAAAGAATTTATTTTAGCTTTTTGATCTGATATGTCAATATCTTTCATTGTAACTTCAGCTTTAGTAGTGCTAAAAGTTTTAAGTAATCTCCTTTTTTCTTCCAAAATCCTATTTGTTTCTGGATTATTTATTGTTTTTTGCTGAGTAGTTGAAGTATCAAAAACTTTATCCATAGAGGCAGAAAATTCTTTAAGATTATTTATATCTATTTGAGATAGAGCATACATAACCATAAATAAAGCTAAAAGCATCGTAATAAAATCTGCATACGATACAACCCAACGGTTTATATAATCCTGAGTATAAGAATATAAATCTTTATTCATTTTTACCTTTAAATAATTTCTCTTTCATACTCAGCTCTAAATTGATTCACTAGCCTCATTTAAAAAATGATCCTGTTTAAGCGAAAAGCTTAAGAAAGTCAGAAGCTTTTCTTCGATAATAGCAGGATTTTCACCTAATTGAATAGATATTAAACCTTGAATTATCATCTCTTTCAGGATAATTTCTTCTCTGAGCCTCATTTTTAGTTTACCTGCAATAGGTAAGAAAATTAGGTTTGCTAACCCTACACCATATAAAGTTGCAACAAAAGCCGTTGCTATACCGGAACCTAACTGAGAAGGATCTTGTAAATTGCCCATTACCTGAATTAAACCAAGCACTGCACCTACAATTCCAAAAGTAGGTGCAAATCCACCAAAAGCTTCGAAAATCCTTGAACTCAACACACCATGTTCTTCTTCAAGACTAACTTCTGTTGTTAATATATCGTGAAGCAATTGAGGATTATTAGTATCAACAGCTAATTGAACTCCTCTTCTAAGAAAATTATTCTCAATTTCAGGAACCACATTTTGAAGAGCTAATATACCGTCTTGTCTTGCCAATCTTGAAACTTCAACTAACTGAGTAACAATTTTCAAGATGTCTTCTCTATCATAGATAAATACTTTTTTAACAGATTTAAGAGCCGCAATGATTGCAGGTAATGAAAAATTTAAGCATACAGCTCCAACAGTTCCTCCAATGACAACAAGGGCTGCTGAAGGCTGGATAATTGTTAAAAACGAATTAGACTCAATTGCTTGAGCCCCTAAAATTGCTGAAAAACCAATTATTATACCTATTATGCTTGTTATATCCACTTTTATTTTGTCCCCAACTCTTCTAAACTTTGTATCCCAAGTAGTTTAATAAATAAATATTTATAATTTCAGAGTGATTATTACTCATAACTAGAATACTTTCACATGTTGATTCTTATCATCCACTAAAAAAAGTATTTCCCAGATCCTTGTTTTAGAGCATTCTTAAAGGCTTTTTATCAAGCTTAAAAAGCTTAGAGCCTGTTTGGTTAAAAATGCAAGGATGAATCTTTATAAGAAATACGGGCTTGTGCAAAGCGGGTGTGTGATGATTAAAGCTTTTTATAGTATTCTTATTTATATGGATAGGGAAATTAAAGAAAAAATTCTAAGATTTTTAGAAAAACATAATCTTAATGACTCTAAAAATGTTCTACTGGTTGCATTTTCTGGTGGAATTGATTCGTTATGTATGATAGATGTACTGTTAAAACTCTCAAAACAGTATAATTTTCAATTAATTGCTGGCCATTTAAATCACAATTGGCGTGGTCTTGAATCAAAACTGGAAGAAGAGCGAGCCAAAGAATATTGTATAGCAAGAAATATAACTTTTTATAGTGAAACTCTTCCGGAAGATCTTCCTCATACCGAGTTAATGGCTAGAAATCAAAGATATGAGTTTTTAAATAAAGCTGCTCAAAAGTTTAACGCTACAGCAATACTTACCGGACATACTCTAACAGATCAGGTTGAAACTGTTTTATATAGAATCATTAAAGGAACAGGAACAATAGGATTAAAAGGAATTCCTGAAGTAAGATATCAAGATAACCTTCCTCCTATTTATAGGCCAATATTAACTTTAACCAGAGATGAAACTCTTAAATACTGTGAAGAAAACAATTTAACTCCAAACATCGATACCAGCAATTTTAAGGAAGAATTTTTAAGAAATCGGATTAGATTAAGCTTAATTCCTGAATTAAAAACATATAATTCAAATATAGAGCAAGCTATTTTAAGGCTTTCCAGAATTTCAGCAGACGCAGAAGAGTTAATCAATGAATATATGGATCAAATAAAAAATAAGATTTACACAAATAAAGAGGAAATAAGCACTAAAGAATTTTTGGATCTGTCTTATCCTGCTAAAAAGAGAGTTATTCTGAATTTTTTAATGTCCGGAAATATTGAGTTTGACTTTGAAAAAATTGATGAGATTTTGAATTTTATTGAAGAAAGCTCAAAATTAAAATCAGGAAACACGTTCTCCATTACAAAAGATCTCTGGCTTTTTGTTTCCTCAGAAATAATTAAATTTATTCACTCGATAAGAGCTCCCATGGTAAAATCTTCTATAATAGTTAAATTAGACGAGGAAATTTATCACCCGGAATTAAATAAAACTTTAAAAATAATTCCGTGGAAAGAAAAAACAAGACCTGAAAGTTTCCCCTCAGAAACATCAAATATTGCATACGTAGATTTAAGCGATGTAAAAGATCCTCTTTATTTTAGAACTCGCCGTGAAGGCGACAAAATTCAGCCTTTTGGAATGCAGGGAAAAATGAAATTAAAGAAATATCTAATTAATAAAGGTATTCCTGAATTTAAAAGAGATAATTTACCTGTTTTAGCTACCGATTCAGAAGTTTTATGGGTAGTAGGCATGGGATTAAGTGAGCAAATAAGAGTTAAAAATATACCAACACATATACTGGAAGTTAGATAAAGATTATGAGGTTTAGTATAAATGGCTATTTTAGACAGAACACAAGACCAATTAGTTACATTATTAACGGAAGAGCAAATACAACAACGAATTAAAGAATTAGCCGAAAAAATAAATAATGAATTTGCAGATAGTCAGGAACTAACCGTAGTTGGAGTTTTATGCGGTTCTATACTCTTTCTTTCTGATCTTGTTAAACATTTAAAAATGCCTGTCCAACTTGAATTTATTAGGCTCTCAAGTTATGGTAACGAGCAATCATCTTCCGGTAAAATAAAACCTGTTGATTTAACATTACCAAGCTTAGAAGGAAAAGATGTTTTATTAGTAGAAGATATTGTAGATACAGGCTTAACAGCTACATTCTTGTTCGACTATATCAAAATTCAACATAAGGCCAGAAAAATTAAATTTGTAACATTGTTAAATAAGCTTTGCTCAAGAGTAAAACCTGTACAAGTAGATTTTATAGGTTTTGAAATAGATGATAAATTCGTTGTAGGATATGGTTTAGATTATAAAGGTTTCTATAGAAACCTTCCATACGTAGGATATTTTCCTCTGTAGTCCAATGAATATAAATGATTTTATAGCAGCATTTATAGTTCCAACAGGAATAGGTGCCTCTATTGGAGGTTATGCAGGTGATGCATCACCTGCAGTCAATTTGATATCAAAAATATGTCCTGTTATAACTAACCCAAATACAGTTAACGCTGCTGTTTTTTCTGGTATAAACAAAAACATCCTGTATACTGAAGGATTTGCAATAAACTCTTTTTTCAAAGGCGAAATAGCTTTAAGACCGACAAATCATAATAAAATTGGAATAATCCTTGATAAAGCAATTCCAAAACCTGTCCTTAATGTTCATTTAAACACAATTAATGCTGTAAAAACCGTTTATGGTATAGATATTTTAGATTATATTCAAACAAAAGAAGAAGTTGGAGTAAATTTCTCAATATCAGAAAGTAAAATTTCAACTGGAACTGTTAGTAATCCTGATACTCTAATTGACTCAGCACAAGCGTTAATTGATAAAGGAGCAGAAGCTCTTGCAGTAATATGCTATTTTGAAACCCCTGAAGATTTAGAATATTCTAAAGGTAATGGTGTAGATCCTGTTGGTGGTGTTGAAGCTGTAATTTCCCATATATTAACAAGAAAATTTAAAATTCCTGTTGCTCATGCCCCTGCTTTTGGAGAAAATTCGCTAAAAATTGACACTGAACTTGTTGATCCAAGAGTAGCAGCGGAATATATTACTCCAACATTTTTACCCTGCATATTATTAGGTCTGTATAATGCACCAAAACTTATAGATATAGAAGAAGCAAGTTATTTTGATATCACTCCAACTTCTCTTAAAGCCTTGATAACCCCTTATGATTGTCTTGGAAGTATACCGGTATTAAAAGCTATAGAAAAAAATATTCCTGTTATTGCTGTTAGAGATAATCAGACTATTCTTGATATAACCTCTCAGGCTCTTGATCTTGAAGATAAAGTTATCGAAGTTACAAATTATTTTGAGGCAGCCGGTTATTTATTAGCTTTAAAAGAAGGAATATCAATAAAATCAATCATTAGATAAACTAGTAGACTGTCCCATAAATTCAGGGGTACATTATTTCCGTCGCTGATGAAATTGCTTCGCATTTCATAGGTTCCTCCAATGTCATCGCGAGGTGACACAGTCACTTTTTTAAGTCATCAACCCTTCCGATAATACACAATGTCATCGCGAGGTTTCTAAAAGAAACCGTGGCGATCTTTCCAATTCTGGATAATGGCTTTTAATTGTAAAATGGATAGATTGCCACAGATTCCTTCGGAATCTTCGCAATGACAGCTGTACACTTTTTATTTCCTGGTTAGGTTCTTAGCCACATTCTCAAGTTAACGATCATTCCAGGAAATACTTAAAATTGTGCTTTTAGCACTTATTAGGTAATGGATATTACCGATAAATTTACTTCACTTCAATATTTATCGTTCTAGAACCATAATTTTTGTATTTCATATTTGGATGTGGTCCATTCCATATCCTATATAGATTTTGTATTTTATCTGAATATTTTCTGCCTATAAATTTTGCAGCAAATAATTCCGCTATAAACTCACCAAAATCTTGTGAAGCATATTCCCCAACCTTATTTTTTATCAATTTTCTAGTTTTTAGTGAAATTTCAACATTGTTTGTTTTGTTATACATATTTTTATCTGCTACATAATGCAAAAAATGTCCTATTTCATGGTAAAAAATATGTTTTGGTTTATTTGAAGATAATAAATGTTTTGTAAAATTCTTTTTCATTCTTTTATTAACATTATTCCAATCAAATTTTGAATTAAGATATATTATTCCACCATTATCAGGATACGTTATAGCAGCTGTTATTTCTAGAGTTTTACCTTTTATAGTTGTTTTCTTATAATTTTTAAATTTTTCATAGTCAGAAATAACTTTTTGTGGAAGTTTATAACCTGCTTTTTTGACATCTTTTAAGGCATTTACAGCCAAATTAGCAAGAATTAAGCTATCTTTAAAATCAGCATCAATTCCAAGCTCATTTTTAGCATAAATTTCAGCATCCTTAGTGCTTAAGAACTTTATATCATCTATCTTTGGTTTTTTACTACTTGTAAAGCTTATTCTATCTCCAATATCAGAGGATATTAAAGATAATTTAGCGTGTAAATCCTTTTGTGGTTGCTTATTATTAGTTGAAAAACCTGCTAAATTGGACTTAATTGCAGTTATCATTTAAATTTGCCTTTATAGTAATTTCTTAATAAGCATAAAAGCAAAACATGATAAATGTTGTTAGCATATTAATCGATTATTTTAATGACGGATATGGGATTGATTGAACCAATAGTTCTTTAACCATAGAATCTGATTGTTCTTTGTTTATTCTGGAATTACAGGATCAGAAATTGGCCCAACAGGAGCTAAACAAGAACCAAATGGCACTTGGTATGGATTTGTAGGAGTCGGGGAAGGAGTTATAATTTTTTCTTGCTTTCTTGTTTGTGTCATACCAGAAATAGGCTGTTTAGGCTCAGAAACTGGTTGTTTCATTTCTGACCTGGGAGAAATTGGTTGTGATATTTGTCCTGTCGGACAGGGTTTAGGAGATATCGGTACAACTTGTACTGGGCAAGGTTGTTTTGTTTTCTCTTTATTTTTATCATCAAAATATTGCTCTAATTCTTCACATTCCTCAAGTGTTGCACCAGGTTTTCCAAATAATAATCTAAGTAACAAAAATCGTTTACTCAACATTTCACTAACACCTTCAGCAAGACAGTCGACTTGTTTTGCAGCCTGATTATGACTTTGTACAGCTTGATTAGTATTTTGTATAGTGTTAATAATTAAACCTTTTGTATCTCTATCAAATTCTGTCTCTCCGAGTCTTCCTAAAACTTCTTCTGTTCTGCCAAATACATTTTGTGCTCTACCAAAAGTTCTTGTTGCTTCATAAAGAGCCGCACTTGCATTTGGAATTAAACCTGTTTGCTTGACATCTGAATAAATATCACCTGTATAACAGTTAATATTGCTAATAAGTTCACCCATATCTTTTAATAAAGCATTAAGGTTGTTTATTGTAATACCAAGGCCAATAGGGGCTGCGCCTCCTGCCTCAAAACCCTCAATAGCTGCGCCTGCTGTGCCTAATAATCTTGCTATTCCTCCAAAAGTACTTCTTATTCCTTGTCGAATCTCAGTATCAGCTAAAATATCGTTTACATTTCTTGTAATCTCATTAATATTAGTTGCTACCTGTCTTACATTACCTCTTACTTGAGGATCAGCCATTAATTCTTCAAAACTTCTTGCAGCTTCAGATATTGACGCTACAGTTCCTCTTAAATTTCCTTCCAATTCTTGATCTCCAATGAAATTACTTATGGTTCCCGAAATGTCACTTATATCTGAGGCTGCTTGAGAACCGTGTTTAAAGAAATCATTTATCTCTTCTTTATTTGCTTGTAAGAGATTATTTACTGTAACTGACATTCTATCTAAACGCTTACTTGTCTGATTAGCATTAGCCAGTGTTTGTTCCAGATTAATAAATATTCTGTCTAGTCTTCCACTTTCAACTTGTTTTTCAAAGAAAGCTTGTAAATCTTCTATACCAAAAGGTGATCTTCCCTCAATACAATCTCCATCAGCTAGACAAGGTGATGTTGGATTTTTAGGATACATTATACTAATATATTTTTGTCCGGTAATACCTTCTTGTCTAACTTGAGCATAGACATTTTTAGGCAGTTTTATATTTTCTTTATATATATCCATACAGACTATCGTATACCTATAATCCTCTGAAAATCCTATCTTCGAAATTTCACCAATATTAACCCCTTGATAATAAATCGGTAATCCCGTTGAAATAGGACCAGGATCAGTAAATCTAGCACATACAGTCATTACAGGCCTTACAGCAAAATACCTAAGCCATAATATACTGAAAATTAATAATGCCAGAGTTACTATTATAAATATACCTGCTTTAAATTTAGCACCTTTTTTCTCTTCTTCTTTGGGCATGGATCAATATTCCTCCAATCTGCCTGTTTTGTCTAAGTTATTATTGGTTAAAAGACTTATTATTCTCCATATTCTTTTTTACAGGATTCTAAAGTTCTTCTTTCTCTAAAACTACAAGGGTACGCTGACTTATCATTCTTAAATTGTTGATTTGTACCCTGCCATACTATGTGACCTTTATCTAAAATAAAGATTCTCTCTGAAATATGTTTAATAGTATCAATGTCATGAGTTACTATTATTGAGGTTACCCCTATTTGATCCCTTAATTCAACCATATCCTCTTCAAGTTCATAAGCTGTTGCAGGATCTAAACCAGTACTAGGTTCGTCATACAGCAGAATTTCAGGATGTAATGCCAATGCTCGTGCTACACTTATCCTTTTTTGCATACCTCCTGATAATTCTCCAGGATACATTTCTTCTGTATGTTCAAGTTTTACAATTTTCAATGCATCTTTAACTCTTTGGTCAATTTCTTCAGGACTTAAATTAGTAGTTTCCTGAAGAGCTAAGGCTATATTTTTCCAAACAGTTAATGAGTTAAAAAGAGCAGCATATTGAAAAGCCATCCCAATTACTTTAGCTCTTATAATAATTTCTCCTGAATTAGGTTCAATTAGGCCTGTTATTAACTTTAAAATAGTACTTTTGCCTGATCCTGAAGGGCCAGCAATAGACACTATTTCTCTTGGATAAATATCAAGAGACAAATTTTCCAAAACTTTCTTTTTACCAAAAGCTAAGTCTACATTTTTAAAACTTATTATTGGTTGTTCTTGATTATTTGGCATTTTATATTCCAAAAAATATAGTTGTAATAAGATAATTAAAGGTGAAAATCATAATTATGCTCCATACAACGGTTTTAGTAGCTGCACTACCAACAGCCTCCGCACCACCACTAACCTGAAGCCCTGTTGTTGTAGCAATTATAGATATAATACCTCCAAATACCATTGCTTTCAGCATCATTACAAGAGTATCCGTTTCTTCAATAAACATTCTTACAGAATCTAAATAAACTGAGTAGCTTAAATTCACAACAATACCTGATAATACCATGCCAGAAAGTATAGCTAATAATGCCGCAATTACTGTTAGTAATGGCCCAACAATGGCTGCCGCAATAAGCCTCGGAACTAATAAATATCTTATAGGATTAATCCCTAATACCTCTAAAGCGTCTATTTGCTCAGATGCTTTCATACTACCTATTTCTGCTGTTATTGCAGCTCCTACTCGTCCTGCAACTACAATTGCTGCAATAACCGGAGCAAGTTCCCTAACAACTGCAACTCCAATAAGACCGCCTATAAATTGCTCTGCCCCAAAATTCCTTAATTCCTTGGCAAGTTGTGTAGACATCGCAAGACCAATAAATATAGCAGTTATACTAACAATAAATAGTGAACCAATACCAGCTTTATCTATCTGAACAGCAGTATTTCCAACATCAATTTTCCCTTTAATTGCAAATTTTAGGGCTCTTACTAAATTTAAACCCGCTTCTCCGATATCCATAATTGTTTGTCTAGCAAATACCATGGTAAGCCCCTTATTGTGTTTGTGCTGTAATTTGGTGAAATATAGGCCTATCAACAATTAATCCAGGTTGATTCAGGTTATTTTGTCTTATATATGCTTCAATATAAGTAACTCTGTCCTCACTTGTAGGATGACTTGCTGTAAAATTAGATAAAAAACCTCTTCTTTCAACTGTTTCAAGGGATTGAAAGAGTCTAACCATACCATATGGAGAATAACCTGATCTGGCTAGTATTAAAGCTCCAATTTCATCAGCCTGAATTTCTTCATTACGAGAAAATTTTTGCAGAACCACAAATTGAGCTAATCTGGGCACAACTGTTTGAGGATCATAATTCAATAATTTTCCAAGGTAATCAAAAGTAACATCAAGACCTAATTCTGTTAAAGCTAACTTTATATGATGTTTTGCAACAATATGAGCCATTTCATGAGATAAAACAGCTGCTAATTCACTTTCTGTTTCAAGAAAATCCAGCATACCGGTCGTTACATAAATATACCCACCAGGAGAAGCAAAAGCATTTATATTTGGATCTTTAATAACAACAAAATTAAACGGTATATCAGACCTTCCAGAATTACGTGATAAAACTTGCCCTATTGAACTTACATAAGTTTGCACGGTTTCAATACTCAGAACATTTCTTGTTCTTAAAATTTCCTGATTAACCTGTAATCCTAAACTTGAAGTAGGATTTATTACAACTCCACCTCCAAGATTACTGGTTCCAACTCCTGCACCAACATAAGTAGAACTCCTTGTTCCACCAACACCAATACCGACTCCTCCAAAACCAGAATTTCCGGATCCTGAAAAAAATACAGCGCAGGATTGTAAAAAAATTATTGAGAAAAAACATGCCAAAAAAATACAAACTTTATAAACTCTAATCATTTCCTCTCCTCAGGAAGAATAATTTTCGAAAAATATTACTTGCTACAAATCAACGTTTTATAAGTTTTTCGATAATATCACACGAAAATCAAGCTAGTATATTCACCACTTGTAGCTAATTAAAATAATAAATTTTAATTAGGTGTACTTATGTCGGATGAACACATAAAATTTTTTATTTATTATATTGTTATAATTAAAAAACAAATTATTCTGGATCAGAGTAAAATCCTTGTAAATTTAGGTAAAACAAAGATTTTACAGAAAGAGTAAAGTAAATAAGGAGGTAAAGATAATGAATTGGGCTAGATGGGCAAACGTAATATTAGGTATATGGCTTATTTTAAGTCCTTTTATTTTAGGTTTTGTTACAGATCAAGCTACTTGGAATAACATTATAGTTGGATTCTTGGTACTTGTTTTTGCATTTGTAACAAGAAGCACTATGGCTACCGCAAGAGGTACAACGTAAAGTTATTTTTACACTAATGGGAAAGGAGAATTCTAAAATTCTCCTTTCTGTTTTCAAAAATTACCATTAAAATCAATTCAAGAAATAAATAATAAGATTACATATAGTCACTCTTTTAAGTCGTCGATCTTTCCAATAATACTCCGCTGTCATTCTGAGTGAAGCGAAGAATCTAAGAGATCTTCACTAACGTTCAGGATTACACTCACTGTCATTGCGAGCCATGAATCGTGGATAACCAGCATCAATTATTCTTGCGTGGCAATCTCTAATCATAAATTAGCTGGCAACTTGAATTATAAATTATTGGATAAAATCTAAATTCAATTTTAAAAAAATCTTATTAGAGTATGGTCAATCTAAAAAAAATATGAAAGAATATAGATTAATGCTCCTCGTAGATCGCTAGTTTTGATCCTACAATTTTAAAAGAGGGGGCTCTATCTCTAAGGATAATAACGTAGACCTAACGTGTATTAGGAAACGAAGTTTATCCGGGGGGGCACCCACCTGTGTGAGGAACACGGGTTCAAAACTCCGGTCTCTTGGGGCATTTTCTATGCTTTTATAAGAAAATTTAAAAATACGATTTCTATTTTATATCTTGCTTATTTTCTGTGATAACATTGAGAATATGGAAAATTTATTTAAAATACAAGCTAAAAATCTCAATGACACTGATAAAATTGGTTTTGCTATTGCAGAAGCAATTCAAGACAAAGGTGGATTAATATGTCTATATGGAGATATCGGTTCTGGAAAAACCACTTTAGTTAAATCCATAGCCAAACATCTAGATATACAGGAAAAAGTTACTAGTCCAAGCTTTGTAATTTTAAATGAATACCATACCGGCAAAATAAACCTCTATCATTTTGACCTGTACCGACTTGAAGAAGAGGGAATAGAAACTATTCTTGATGAATTGAGAGAATATACAGAAGGACAAAAAGCTATTACAATCATTGAATGGGCAGAGTTTTCTTCGGGTGAATTACCTGAAGACAGACTGGAAATTCAAATAAAATATATTGAAGAAACTGAAAGAGAATTTACTTTTAAAGCTTTTGACGATAAAAGCAAAGATGTTCTAGAAGAGATTATTAAAAGATTACAGGAAAAAGAATGAGAATTCTTACATTTGATACAAGTGGCGATAAGATGTATGTGACCATGGGAAATGATGGCCAGGTTGACATAAGCAGAATTATTGAGAATACAGCCCAACGTTATCATTCAGCTTCATTAATTCCTATAATTGCGGAACTCTTAAGAGAAAAAAATATAACAATGCAAGATATTAATGCAGTTGGAGTAAATATAGGGCCAGGAAGCTTTACAGGAATAAGAGCATCAGCAACTGTAGCAAGGATTATGGCGCAAAATCTTAATATACCAGTTATTGGAATTTCATCTCTTGAGATTTTTTCTCTTATAAATAATACCGATAAAAATTCTCTATGTCTTCTCGATGCCAGGAAAGGCAAGGCTTATACGGGAGTTTATACCCCTGAAGCTGATGTAATTAAAGAACCTACAGCTTTAGAATATAATGATATTATTGATTTTGCTAAAAATAATGATTTCTTTATTATCGCTGATAAAATAATGTCAGAAAAATTAAAAACAGAAGGTCTTGAATGTGTAAATTTACAAGAAACAGACTATGATTTTGGCATTAATTTAGCTAAATTAACTTATAAACACTTAAAAACAGATGATAGAGAACAATTTAAATGGTTCAATTTAAAACCCCTTTATATCCAACCACCTCCAATAACCATGCCTAAGAACCTATCCGGGAAATAAAAAACGTACAGTTGTCATTGCGAAGATTCCGAAGGAATCTGTAGCAATCTATCCATTTTACATTTAAAAGCTAGTAAGGACGCAATAAAAAATACTTACGCATTTTTTATTGCTCGATTATTTGCTGGTTATAAGAAGTGCCAAAGGCACATATATAAGGTTGAAATAGTTAAGGACTTTAATAGTGTGACTGAGTCACCTACAAAAATACCTATTGGATTTTTCATCAAAATCCATAAGTATTTTTTACGCTGTCCTTAGTCAGAATCTGGAAAATGACCACTGACACAGTTACTTTTCTTAATTTATCAAGCTTTTAACAGTGCTCTAGATTAATATATCAGGATCTTTGGAATTATATAATTCATTTAATCTTCTAATATCATTAGAAGATAGATTTTTGTTATTAATTCCTCTATGAAACATAATATCTTTGGAACTGTTACTATGGTTTAAACCCAGAGCATGCCCTATTTCATGAAGAGTAGTTCTTCTTACACGTTCTATCCTGGATGCAGGATTAGCTAATCTATCAATTATAGGATAGACAATAATGGTGATCTCAGCTTTTTCAATTTTATTATTAATCACTTTCAGATTATTTTGACCAACTTCAAAATCCCTACCAAATACCACATTATCAGACCAGGTAATAATAATATCTGCATTATTTATATTCAGAGTTTCTTCAAACCTGATAAGACCGTAAGAAGCTCTGGACCAGGGTTGAAAACATGATTTTACAGCATTAATAAATTCAGGCAAGAATCTTTCATTGTTAACATTTTTACTAACAAAAATTTTTAAAGGAATTTTATCCAGATCCCACCTGGAACAATTATTAGCCCTGTCTTTATCATTGTTATTCCAATATTTTATTTCATCAGCAGATACTTCTTTTTTATACTTTTCCAAATCATTAACCGTTGAATCAGTTTTTTGACTGACTTTAAGAGCTTCAGAAATATTTAAAAAAAGCTTTGAGCCTGTTAAATAATTTATGTTCATAGTTATTCCCTTACTATGAACAATATTAATGATTTCTAATAATAATTCTATCCAGTACTTAAATTATTTTGCAGGCTTACATAAAAACTACTATATTTAGAAACCAACAAAATTTGAGTAGAGGTGTAAAATAAGTGATATAGAACATACTCAGAAATCAAATTTTCCTGGTGTCATTGCGAGGAACGAAATGTAATGAAGTGACGAAGCAATCCAAATAATATTATACTATCTTCTTTGGATTGCCGCGCACCTACGGTGCTCGCAATTGTACATGTCAAGTAATTCGATTACGATTTAGGTATAAAATCAATTGGCATTTTTCCATCTAAACCTTGATGAGGACGATGTTCATTGTAATAAATCAAGTATTCTAGAAGCTCGTTTCTAAGATCTTCAATATCTTCATAACAAGCATCTTCAATCATATCTTCATTTATAGTTTTCCAGAATCTTTCTACTTTACCATTAGTTTGAGGCCTGTAAGGTTTAGTATATTTATGTTTAATTCCCATTTCATAGAGCATTCTCTCAAATGGATGATCCATTTTATTATCTGCATCTTTACCTGAACCGAACTCAGCACCATTATCTGTCATTACTGTTTCAAAGTGTATTTTATACCTGTTAGTTATCATATTAATACATCTTAAAACACTGAACATTACAGTAAGTGATTTAATATCTTCAATTACCTCAACCCAGGCAATCCTGGAATAACCATCTACAATAGCAACAAGATAAAGCTTAGGATAATCTTTTATTGTTATACCTTTACTTAGATAATGACAATCTATATGTGCTAATTCTCCAGCCCTTTGCATAATTATTTTTCGTCTTTCTTGTTTTTGCTGTTTTTTAAGTTTATTTAGACCATATCTTTTACAGATATTGTAAATGCTAGAAGGAGATGGAGCAAATTCTCTTAATTCTTTTTTTAGTACTTCATGAATCTCATAGCGGTTATTACCTTTTTGCCTTAGAATGATTATTTCGTTTTCAATCTTGATATCTGTTCTTCTTGTTTTATACTTTGGACCTCTTTTCTGAGGTAATAGAGATTCCAGAGTTCCTTCATTCTGGTATCTTCTATATATTTTAAGAAAATTTTGCCTTGAAAACCGGTTATATTTGCAGAAATCCTGCACAGTTTTAAACCTGTTATTTTTACCTTGTTTGATTAATTCATATTCTTCTACGCAAGAAAGCATTTTTCTTGCCAAAGTTTTTGAAATTAAATTGTCACTTTTTTGCACGTTACATAACCTCTTTCTCGCTACTTTTCTATTTTAACCATCAGCGAATTATGTAACATGTACAGCAATGACAGTGCGACGATTAGCCGGATTATGGTTCTGAAAAAATTTATCACTTTAATTTTTACCATTACCATATTTTGTACCTAATTTTCTCAAAACATTGCTTTAATAAGTAAAAAACCTTAAAATGAAACTATTGTTTTTACCTAAAGTAATTAACTTAGAGGTTTATCCAGAATAAATTTTCAAATATGGAAGAATTAAAAAAAGGCCAAAAGCTTAAAATAAAATTTAATATTTCATCAATCCGATCTTACGAGATTACTTGTCTTATAAAGGGGATTGAGGATGACAGAATTAACTTAATTTATCCTGAGAATGATCTTTGCTTTGCTAAATATTTGCATGAAGGTAAAGAAGTAGAAGTTGTAATTTACTCAGATAAAGGTATTTATGTTTTTGATTCTATGGTAATAGATTCTCCTTTTAATATAGATTTTGTAATAGAATTTCCGGAAGAAAAGACAAAAGTCCAGAGAAGAGAATATATAAGAGCTCCTATAAGAGCAGATTTTACTTTAAAAAAGGGAGAATATTCAGTTAATAGTGAAACTATCAATATTGGTGGCGGTGGAGTTAGATTTTTAACTGACAAAGAGTTTAAAATTAGTGATAAATGGAAATTTACGCTCAATTTATCCAATTATAATGTACTTGTTAGTGGAATTGGAGAAATTCTCTATTCTATTAAACAAGAAAATAAAATTGTTTCGGTTATTAAATTTTCAGAAATAGAAGAAAGTGCAAGAAATAAAATTATAAAAATATGTTTTGAAGAAGAAGCTAACGGATTAAGAACGAGGTCAAAAATGCCAAACAATATAAAAGGTTTTGTTTAAATAACTAAAAGTTTTTAAGATTTAATAAGCAATTTTTTATTTAATCCTAAATAATTTTAAATTTTTACCGACATGATAAATAAGAATATTTTTTTTATTAATGGTATTATAGAAAGCAAAATACAGAGATAACAATAAATACAGAGATAATTTTTATAAAATATGAGAAAAAATAAATGAGTGAGGCACATTTAGTTCCCGAGATAAGAGAAATAAGGGCTCAAATAGATAAAATGCACAAAGGAGGTCAATTAAAAAAAGCTGTTGAACTTTGTCAATCAGCTTTAAAAGTTGATCCTACAAATCCAGAGCTACATATAAGGCTTGGTGACTTATATCTTGAATGGCACCTTGATATTCACCAACCCAAGCAATATATAGATGAAGCAATAACAGAATATCAGCGTGCTCTTGAATCTAATCTCGACTCTCCTTTAATTTATTATAAACTTGGTACTGCTTTTTATCACAAAGGAGAACTGGATAAAGCTATCAATTATTTTAAACTCTGCATAGAAAATGATAGCAAAATGTTTAACGCTCATTTTATGCTGGCAAGAACTCTTACTAAAAAAGCGAACTACTCTGAATCAATTTCTCCCCTTGAAAAAGCAATAAAATATGGAGGATTAAAATCCTCAAGAGCTCATTATTTAATGTATTTGCTGCTGAATAATAAAACTGAAAAGAATTTTAGAACAAAAATAAAAGCCGGTTTTCACTTTTTGCTGTTTATTTTAACTTTGATTTTTGACAGAGAATCAAAAAAAGAATTTTTCAATAAATTATCATACATACAATTCTTACCTTTATTTATAAGAGGATATTATCTCGAGAAAACCAGGAATATATACAGGGCTATTGACTTATATTCTCAAGCAATTGAAGAAACACCTAGGTTTTTACCATTATATATATTACTTGGTGATGTATATAGATCAATTGGTAAGGTTAGTGATGCTATAAATGAATACAAAATGGCTTTATGGCTTGATTCAACCAGCGTAACAGCTTATAAATCTCTTTGTTCTATCTATGAAGAGCAAAGCGATTATGATAACGCTATAGAAATGTATAAAAAATTAATCGAACTTAATCCAAATGATGCTGTTTATTACAGTAATTTGGCTAATCTTTTATATTTAAAAGGAAAATTTGACGCAGCAATATCCGCTTATCAAACCGCTGTAACCTTAAACCCTAATAAAAAATGGACTAGTGTTATTGCTCAAACACTTGGCTACATTTTCCAAGAATCAAAAGAAAACTTTGATGCAGCAATATCTGCTTACCAAAACGCTTCTTTATTAAACCCTGAAGATATTGATACATATATAAGCCTTGGCAGTGCTTTTTATGATAAAGGTGATTACAATAACGCTCTTATTGTTTATCGTACAGCTCTTGAAATTGATCCAAACAATGCTAGAATTCATTGTAATCTTGGATACTTATTATGGGGTAAAGGTCTGATAAATGAAGCAATAAAGGAATATGAACTGGCTATTAAGCTGGATCCCTCTTATGATATTGCATACAATAATTTGGGTGTAATTTATCTGGATGATTTAGGATATATTCAAAAATCTATAGATATGTTCCAACAAGCAATAAAACATAATCCGAACTATGCTCTAGCCCACTATAATGTTGGCAGAGCAATGGCGATAAAAGGTAATAATATAGAAGCAGCAAGAGTATTCCAGATTGCTCTAGATCTTAACTCATATACAAATGAGTTGGATGATAACGAAATAAAATCAAGAATAGATAATTTATTTGATTAAACTGCCTTAGAAGTAATCTCATCTCCTGCTTGCAGTTTCATCTCTTCTGATATAACACAACCATCAGGAACAACAGAACCAGGCATTAAAATGCTTTTCTGGCCTATTACTGCATTACAAGCCACAATGCAGCCATCAAGTCTTGCTCCCTCTTCAATTGTTACATTATCCCAGATAATACTATTTCTAACATGTACATCATCTTTAATAATACAGTTATTACCAATTATGGAATTACCGTGAAATTTGACATTATCACCTACAATAGTATTATCCCCAATAACAACTTTGCCTCCAAATGCACACTTGGAACTAATCTTGCAACTATCTGAAAACCAGCCAAGATCATGCTCTTTATAAGGAGGATTTACACTAATTTTTGAGCTAAAAACATCGTAAGAAGATAATCTATATTGATTTATAGTTCCTATATCATTCCAATACTCTTTAATTACATGAGCATAAAGAGGTTTATTATTATCCATCATTGCAGGAAATACATTCTTCGCAAAGTCATAAAATGTATTTTCAGGAATATATTTAAATACATCTGTTTCAAAAACATAAATACCCGTGTTTACAAGATTGCTTTTTGCTTCACTAACACTTGGTTTTTCTTGAAATCCTATTACTCGCTTATCATTATCAACAACAACAACCCCAAAATGGCTGACATCAGAAATAGGAATCTCTTTTAAAGCCATAGTAGCTATAGCACCCGAAGACTTATGTTTTTTTATGAGATCATCAAGATTTACATCGGTTAAAGCATCGCCACTAATTACTATAAACGTTTCACCAGGTTCAAAGAACCACTCACATTTTTTAACTCCCCCGGCTGTTCCCGATAGCTCAGGCTCATAAACATAATTAAAATTAACATCCAGATTATTATGCTCAAGCTTTTTGTGAATAAAATCTGCCAGGTAATGAGTGTTTGCTACAACGTCTTTTATTCCAAACTTTTTCAGGTGAGTAAGTATTAACTCTATTATTGGCGTGTTAACAACTGGAATCATTGGCTTTGGAACGGTCTGGGTTAAAGGATCTAGTCTTGTACCGACTCCAGCCGCCATTATCATTGCTTTTTTAACCAAAATTCCTCTCCTTAAGCTTAATTTTTGTATCTAAAATTAACTTTTTCAATATTAACCTGTTTTTCAAATCACGTTTTAATGTTATATAACAAATATAAGTATTTTCGCAATTAACAGAAGGAGTACTTTAGTGGCTAGAATTTCACCTATACAAGGTATAACCTATAATTTATCAAAAGTAGATATAAATAAGGTAGTTGCTCCTCCTTACGATGTTATCTCAGATCAAGAGCAAAATGAACTGTATAATTTATCGCCAAATAATATTGTAAAATTGATTTTAGGCAAGCAATCATCTATTGATAATGAAGATAACAATCGTTATGCCAGATCAGCTAAGTCTTACAAAGAATGGTTACACAATGATATTCTTGTAAAAGCTAAAAAACCTTGTATTTATTACTATATTCAAGATTATACCACATCAAAAGGAAATCGTATTTCAAGAAGAGGATTCATTGCAAAAAATTATCTTGAAGAATATTCTTCAAACGGCGTTTTACCCCATGAATATACAATGGGAGGGCCTAAAGAAGATAGATTAAAACTTATGAAGAGTTGTAAAGCTAATTTCAGTCAGATCTTTATGCTTTACTCAGATCCAGAACATGAGATAGATAAAGCCTTTGATGTTCCTGATACACCTTTTATTGATGTAACAGATAAGCAAGGGATTCGTAATATAGTCTACATTATAGATAATGAAAGTACAATAAATAAAATTACAGAGCTAATGAAAGATAAAACTCTGCTTATAGCTGACGGCCATCATAGATATGAAACAGCTCTAGCTTATCGTGATTATATGAGATCACAGTATCCTGATTATAAAGAAGAAGATGCTTTTAACTGGGTAATGTGCTACTACACTAACCTTGATGATGAAAATTTAAAAGTATATCCTACCCACAGAATAATTACTAAAGATACAGACCCTGAAAAACTCCTTGGAAAACTAGGAGAATACTTTGATATAGTGGTATATCCATTTGAAAAATCAAATAAAGATAAAGTTAAAAACCAATTCTTACAGGAATTAGAGAATATCTTCCAGAATAATATTGCTTTTGGCATGTACCTAAAAAATGTACAGAAATATTTTCTCCTTAAGTTAAGGGAAAAAGGAGCTGTAAATAAAATACTTGAAGAAAAACAAGTTCCTGATGTACTTAAAAAACTTGATCTTTCTGTTCTTCATAAGCTTGTAATAAGCGATTATCTTAATATATCCGAAGACGATCAAATAAAACAAAATGGGGTTAAATACATTAAAAAAGAAAGTGAAGCGTTTGATGCAGTAGAAACTAATTCCGCAGAACTGGTTTTCTTAATGGCAACACCAAAGATCCAAGATATAAAAGATGTCTCACAAGCAGGCTATAAAATGCCTCAAAAGTCCACTTATTTCTATCCAAAATTACTCAGTGGCCTGGTAATAAATCCTTTATAAGGAATTCACATGTCTTAATATTTTATACGTATTGTATCAACTTTTGATCTTTAAGTGTTTTATATCCATGTTATTTCTAATTTACAAATATCATTGAAATAATTTTTTAAAGAAATAGAGGGAATAGGAAATCTGGGAGTTAGAGTTCATGATAATGGAGTTATCCTATAAAACTAATGAAAACATCAATAGATTTCACAGAGGGATTGGGAAAGCAATTCCATTCACTTCTTCATCAAAGAACAAAGACAAAGAATCCCCCTTACCAAAAATTTTATATCCACATCCAAGTGGACAAAGAACAGTAAATATACCTGTTCCTTTTGATGTGGGGACAGAAATTATAGAAAGAGCAAATAAAAGAGGTGTAAATATAGGGGATTATCTAAAAAAAGTTTTAAGAATATCTGGAATATCTCCTGAACCAAGCGTTTCTGCAATTGTTGGAAATACAAAAGTTACCACACTCATTGGTTCTAAGCAAATTTTCGATGAAACTATAAATCTTATTAAAAATGCCCGTAATAATGATGATATACAAATAAAAATGTTTGAATTCCAGAATTTAAAGATTGACGGTGATATATGGGCATCTAATGGTGCAGAAACTGTTGCCGGTTGGAAAAAGCAACAAGAAATTCTTGATTTGCTTGTTAAAAAGAAAAAAGGGAATCCTAATTTAAAAATCCAAGTAATTTTAGATGATCATAAATGGTATGAAGATTCTAAGGGTAAACCTCTCAGACATTATAATAATCAGAAAATGATAGAACACTTAAGAGACAATAATATTGATGCTGTGCCAGCTCCAATGTCTCACCAAGGTGGTTCAAAACTTCAACACGATAAGCTCATTGCCGTTGGTGGCAGAAAAGTTATTATAGGTGGCATGAACTGGGGTAATCATTCTCCCGCAAACCATGATGCTTGTGTACTTATTGAAACACTACCAAAATATAAACATTCAGAAGTAGATAATATAATTTCAGAGATATTTAATAAAGACTGGGCTTTTGCTTGGAAAAAAATAGGCGATTCAAACCCTGTAAATGGCCCTGTTACGAAAGAAGAACAAAAAAATTATGGTGGGATACGTAAGGTAATACATCCTGAATCTGTTAAATATTCAAAACTTGTTAAAGAATTATATGGTTCTCCTGAATGTCAAAACAGATATCGTGATGGAAAACTGGATTTACCGGAAGTAAAACCTATTGAAAACCCTGCAATTAAGATTTTAACTACTTCACCCAGAGAATATTCAGAAATTGGAGCAGAAGGTTCTGAATCTATAGGTAATTATGTAAAAGAAAAGCTTGACTCAGCTAAATCGTTAAAGGCTGAATTGTTTGTTTTGTCACATCCTGAGATTGTTGAAAAAATTATAAGTCGTCATAAAGAAGCTCAAAAAGGTGGAAGGCCTTTTGATGCTCATATTATTCTATATTCTGGAATCCCTGAAGAATTTCCTTACTGTCAAAATGCAATAAAGGCTTTATATGAAGCCGGTGTTCCTTTAAGAATGTATCAAGTTAACGAGGAGATCGAACAAAGAATGCATTCTAAATGGGCTGTATTTGATGATAAGGAATTATTAATTGGTTCTGCAAATTGGTCTATGACTGGCTTGGAAAGTAATTTAGGAACAGGTAAAAGAAATGATTATCCTTTATCTGATAAAAAGATAGACACTCAAATATATCAGTATAAACCCGCTATCAATGTTCTTGAAGAGCAATTATCATTAAAATCTATCTTTAATAAAGATAAAAAAGCAGACATGAATAAGTTAAAACATAGAAAAAAAATGTTAGTGCACATAAAAAAGAACTCTAATTCAGATGAGGAAACATCAAAATTTACGATAGAAGGAAAGAAAATCACACTAACAAAAGCTACAAAAGCTGTTATGAATAAACTTATAGAGTATTATGATCTTATTAACATCATAGAGAGAAGGAAAGGGCGTTATAAACGTGGTAATCATGAATGCAGCGTTGTGATAGACAACCCTAAAATAACTTCAACCTTCTTAAACCAATTCAAAAAAGATTGGGATTACAGTGAACCTTCAATACCTGATGGATATGGCGCTAATGTGCAAACTAAAACCCAGTCTGATTTAAGTTTTAAAGGTAATAATATTATCAATTTACCTAAAAATAATAACACTCTTAATTTAATGGCATAAATTTTTTAAAGGATAAACAAATGCTTGTACAAAATAAAATTCCTCATAATACACAAAATATTAATCCTATAAAAAATGTCAATTCTACAAAAAAGATTGATTGCTCTAATGTTCCCTCAAAATCAATACAAAACCAGGAACCCTGGCACATACCTTTTAGAAACAATTATCATCAATTAGCTTTTCTAGGAAATACTGACCATAATAAAATAGAAGATATCATCAAATCAGTAAACAAAAAGTATCAAGGAAAAGGACTTTTAGATAAAAACTTTATTGATTGGTCTAAAGTTGGCTGGAACAACTTAAAACAAGAACCTATTGATTGGAAAACAGCTAATGATTCTGAAATCATGACATTCTGGTATGCTTTAGCATTAGCTGAAATAAAGGAAAATGATTGGCCAAACAGATTTAATCCTACCAATGTTCCAGCTCATCTAGCTGTACAGCGTGCTCTAGCAAGCCAAGAAGGTATAAAAATATTTTTCACAAATTTAGAATTATTAAAACTATCTAATTTTTCTGACGATTTAAAAGCATTAAGAAAAAACGTAATTGATGAAGATGATTCCGAAATACTAAAAACTCTAAACCAGCCTGTTATAAATCCAGAAACCGGAAAATTAAATTTTGGATTTATAGCTTTTGATACCGAAACAACCGGAACTAATATATATCCTAAAAAAGGACCTGTAGATAAAATTATACAAATGGGAATAGTAAAAGTTGACCCTGATGAGAAAATCAGACCTGATGGTGTTATTAATCAATTAATCAATCCTGAAGTTGAAATACCGGAAGAAGCAACAAAGGTTCACCATATTACAAATGATATGCTAAAAAATGAGCCTATTATGAATAAAGTTTTACCGGAATACACAAAAAAATATATGGATGGCAATTTACTTGTTGCTTATAACGCTAAATTTGATATAGGGATGATAAATAATGAAATAAGCGAATATAACAGAAAGCATCAAGATAAAATCAGTAATAGAAAAATTTATCTTACTCTTGATCCTTATATTTTAATTATGAGAATACATCCTTATTTAGGTTCCAAAAAGACTTTAAATGAACAGCATAAGTTTTTATTCGGTCGTGACGTAGAAGGAGCCCATGATGCTCTTGAAGATACAAAAGCTACAATAAATATTTTAAAGTATTGTTGCCATTATCTCAATAAACATTATAAACCTAGCAAAGAAAACCCTAAAAAACACCTGACAATTAGAGATGTCTTAACTTTTCAACTAGGAGGAAAAGTTAAAGATTTAAATATTAAACTAGACACTTGCGGTTATAATGCAGAAAAGGATAAGGACCTATCATATGAACTAATAGACCTGGGAGTAAATAATTATCATGATGGCTATGTAATATCAACACCAAGTAATAGGAATCCTTACAAAAAAAATGTTATTGCAGAGGTAGCTTCTAAAATAGGACCCGATAATGTTGCAAAATTAACTGATGAAGAAAATCATTGGGCTTTAAATAAAAAATATAAACTACTTAGAAACTTTAAGAAAGTTCTCGATATAATTGGAATAGAAGGATATAATGGTAAATCCAAAGAAGAAATCTTTGATATTATTGCTGAAAAGTCAATTCATCATAGCAATAATCAAGTTATAAGAATCTGGATGAAAAATGTTAAGCTTAAAGATCAAGAAAAAGGCAATGACCTTCCTGATATTGATATAGTGCGCAAAATAATGACAGAAAATGAAGACCAAGACAAACAAGCATAAATAATAAAGTACTCATCTTTTAAAGTTTAAAGATAAAAGAGACTCGTTATTTATAACGAGTCTCTTTTAAAATTATGAGAAAAATTTATTCTTCATCTTTTTCAGGATGAACATAAGGATTTCTAGGTCTCATTGTTGGGAAAGCTATTACATCTCTTATGTTTGCTGAATTGGTTAAAAGCATAATAAGCCTGTCTATACCAACTCCAAGACCACCTGCTGGAGGAAGTCCATATTCAAGAGCTGTAATATAATCTTCATCAACTTCATGAGCTTCTTCATCACCGGCTTTTTTAGCTTCCATTTGTTGCTCAAAACGTCTTTTCTGATCAATTGGATCTGTAAGCTCTGAAAACGCGTTAGCTATTTCCCAGCCATTAACTCTTGTTTCAAATCTTTCAACAAGTCTTGGATTATCTCTATGTGGTTTAGATAAAGGTGATATATCTCTTGGATAATCAATTATATGAACAGGTTGAATAAGGTGAGGTTCGACTTTAACTTCAAATACTTTGTCTAAAATTTTACCCCAGGAGTCATTTTCGTCTATTTCGACACCAAGATTTTCAGCAGCTTCTGCAGCCTCAGGCTGGGAAAGAAGTTGACTAAAATCAATATCAGTATATTTCTTAATAGCACCTGTCATTGTTAATCTTTGCCATGGTGGAGTTAAGTCAATATGTTTTCCTTGATAATCAAGGATCATGGTTCCAAGAACTTTTTGAGCAACATAACTAATTAAATTTTCTGTAAGAACCATCATTTCATTGTAATCAACATAAGCCTGATACAGTTCAAGCATAGTAAATTCAGGATTGTGTTTTGGAGAAATACCTTCATTTCTAAAGTTTCTGTTTATTTCAAAGATTTTCTCACTGAGTCCGCCTACCATTAATCTTTTTAAATGGAGTTCTGGAGCAATTCTTAAATACATTTTCATATCAAGAGTATTGTGATAAGTTATAAACGGTCTTGCTGCAGCCCCACCCGCTATAGTTTGAAGCATTGGAGTCTCTACTTCAAGAAAACCATGGTTTGTTAGATAATCTCTTATTTCTTTAATAATTAAGCTGCGTTTACGAAAAGTATCTCTAACTTCAGGGTTTACTATCATATCCAGATAACGTTGCCTATAACGTGTTTCCACATCTGTAAGGCCATGCCATTTTTCAGGCAGTGGTAATAAAGATTTAGCAAGTATTTTAAAATCTTTAACTTTTAAACTTAACTCTCCTCTCGGAGTTCTTCTGACAGTTCCTGATGCTCCAATAATATCTCCTACATCAAGGAGTTTTAAAATTGCAATTTTATCTTCAGGAACATTATCTTTATGAGTAAATAACTGGATTTTTCCCGAACTATCCATTAAATCAATAAACATACCGCTATTTCTCATAGCCATAATTCTTCCAGCTACATTATAATATTCACTAACTTCTTCTCCAGGTTGTAAATCTACATATTTATCATGTAACTCCTGAGCAGAAGCAGTTCTATCAAATGTATAGGGATAAGGATTAATCATTTTATCAGCCAAGTCATTGAGTTTTTGCAATCTCATATTTCTTAATGTCTCAATGCTTGTTTGTACTTCCTTCTGAGTCAAGTTAACCTCCAACTTTTATGCATAAATTGAACTTCTGCTTAAATTTTATCACCAAAATATTTAACAATATTCCTGAATATTTAAAAAACCGGATAGGGTTTTTTAAAGAAAAAATGAAAAAACTTTCTAAATCATTATAATATATATCGATTCAGTAAATATCAGAAAAACTGCTAAAAACATCTCTTTTACATGTTTGTAAAAGTTTGTAACTTTTATAATTAGTATTTAAGCTTTTCTCTAAAGTTAAAAAGCATGTAAACCGATAAATACAACAAGAGGATAAAAATGAAATAGAAAAATAATAATATAAGGAGAAACATCTATGACAGATTTAAACGGTATTAACCCAAATTCACACATCAGAGGAAAGAAAATAGAGAAAAAAATCCATGAAGAGAATAAAGTAGCTAAAGAGCAGGAATCTGTTATTGTTCCTCCAAAAACAAATTTTAAAGAAGCTGATGAAATATTGAATTTCTTGAATAATTCTTCTCTACCTCTTGATAATGTACAAAAAAAACAAAAGAAAACCATTCAAGTATCAAAACATGTAAATCCTGAACAAGCTCAAAGAATATCCAATTCTGTAAACAACTGCATTAAAGCATTGTTATCATTTGAAGAAGCTGCAATAAAAGAATTCGGTCTCTCTCAATCAACAGCTCAAGCTCTTGCAGTACAGGCATTTGAAGAGCAATACATGCCTTCCTAGCACTTTATTGAATTAGTTTTATAAAGCGGGTATGTTTTCCTTTGTTTCATGTAATACTGCTCCAAGAAAGTAATTAATAAGTGGAACAAATAGATTTAACTGTATTCTGGTTATTTAGAAGATTATAAAGAGCATCATTGACCGTATTTCTTAAGTGATAAATATTTTCATAGAATCTGTTTTTAATAAATTCATCTTTAAAATATTTCCATAATCTTTCAATAGGGTTAAAATCTGGTGAATAGGTGGGGAGATAAAGCAATCTGATATTTTCAGGAACAGGGAAGTCTGGAGTTCCTTGTGCAACGTGAAAAGAAGCATTATCAAGAATCAATATATTATCATAGTCCGAATAATTCTCGGATAATTCCTGTATAAACATTGATACGGTTTGAGAATCTATTTTATCTGTTTGAATAAAAACAGTTTCTCCTATATCAGGGGATACACCGCCTATTATGCAATCACATTTATATGATCGATTAGTTTTTATTAGTCTTCGAGTATTTGTTTGCATCCAATCATATAAAACACCTGATTCAAGAGTTACTGTTGTTTCATCCATAAACCATATTAACTCGTTTTCCTTGAGATTTTTTTTTAATTTCTTCCAATTTCCATAAGAAACGTTGTCTGTGTTCATCGCTTCTTCGGTAATCATACATACCAGACTTTTTCCAGGATAATCCATTTTCTTTCAAGTAATGTCTAAGTGTTTCAGGGGTTAATCGTTTTCCTAATTTATCTTCTATCCTTGCACATAGCATTTTACAAGTTATTCTGCCTTGATAATTCTCTTCCGGCTGTCCTTTTATTTGTTCAATGATTTCTTTTTCTTCTTCTTTTGTTAATATCCTTGGTCTTCCTGATACGGGCTTGTCTACTAGTCCTTTATACTCGAACTTATTCCAGTTCCTTATCCATTTTGCTATAGTATTTCTATTCTTGTTTAATCTTCTTGATATTTCTTCATTTGAGACTTGATTATTACTCCATAATATTGCTCTTAATCTATCTCTAACTTTTGCATTCTTTTCTTTATCAATAAATTCTTGGATTTTATGTCTTCCGCCAACTATGATCTTTGCTCTCTTTACTTTTTCTGACATGTGAATCTTGCTTTCCTGCTTTTATTAATTAACCTCACAATATCATTTTGACACATGTCCACTTTATTTTCTTGGAGCAGTAAAAGTAAACAAGAAAAAGTTTTTACACATTTATAAAATAGTAGAAAGGTCATCCCGGGCTTGACCCGGGATCTAATCACATTTCAACTCTAAGCTATAACTGTATAGATGCCGGAACAAGTCCGGCATGACATCAGTGAATATTTTTTCTTTTCTCCTTAAATAACTAAGTTACACTTTTATGACATCAATTATTTCAGCGAGGACTTAATAGCATCAGCTACGGAGAAAATATACCCGCTCAAGTATCTAAATTTATAACCCAATACTTAAAAGAGAAAGATCAAAAATGATCTTTCTCTTTTAAGTATTCTCTAACTGAGTTAAGAGAAGCTTGAATAATCCTTGTTACTCTGGAAGAAGATAATCCAACCTGCATCGCAATATCTTTTACCTGTAAGTTTCTATAAAATCTATATTCCATAATGGTTCTTTCTTTAGGAGGAAGCTTTTCTATTGCTTCTCTAATTACTTTTCCTAATTCCATTATTTCTAATCTTTCATCAGGCAAAGCAGAGCCATCTTTAATAAAGTCGAAAGGTGAATCATTTTCAGATGATTCAGCAATACTGTCTATGGACAAAATTGTTTCATATACAGCTTCTCTGACTTTTTCAGGAGAAACATCTAATGAGGAATCTGAACCATCTTCTCCTTCAGTAGATGTTGCTGTTTTGGCATGTTTAAGAGAATACCATTTATAACGATTACGAAGTTCATTTCTTATAGCCCATCTAATAGCAGTAGCAATATAAGCGTCATTATATTTAGCTAATTGTTCTTCTGTCTTATCTTTAACAAGAGCTTGAATAGCTATTATACCAATACTCATAAGTTCTTCATATTCAACCATATGAGACGGAATACGCCTTTGTTCAACTCTGGCTACTTTTTCAGCTATAGTTATATATTCTTGTATTTTAGTTGTTTGTTGTACCATAAATTTTCAATCTTTAAGTTGTACTGGTTTCATATCTCTTACGCAGATTATATACGAACATGAGAATTTCTGCCACTGCTTTATATAATTCTGGCGGAATCTCTTTATTTATATCAACAAGCCGGAATAAAGCTCTTGCTATCGGTGGATTTTCTACAACAGGGATGTTATGTTCTTTTGCTATTTTAATTATTTTTTTAGCAAACAACTCTGTTCCCTTAGCAATTACTTTTGGAGCACGCATTTCTTCCGAATTGTATTTTAGGGCAACTGCAATATGAACAGGATTTACAGTAACAAAATCTGCAGTTGCAACAGCCTCAAGCATAGTTTGTTGTAGCATTTGCATGCGCCTCTGTCTTAAAGCTGCTTTTACATGCGGGTCCCCTTCCGTATTTTTATATTCATCCTTTATCTCTTTAAAAGACATTTTCTGGTCTTTGAGGAACTTCCATCTTGTAAACATATAGTCAGCCCCGGCTATGACCAGGAACATTATTCCTGCTTTAAGGACGAATTCAACTATCATTCTACCAAATTCATGCAATATTGAGAATGTATTTTCTACAGCACATAAATTTAAAATTGCAGGAATGTGTGCTTTAAAAACCAAAAAGCCAATAAATCCAAGGATTAAAACCTTTACTATATTTTTAGCTAACTCAAAAAGAGTTTTTACAGATAGAAAAATATTTTTAAATCCGTTTACAGGATTTAGTTTATCGAGTTTTGGTACTAAAGGAGTACCTGTAATAAGGGGGCCTATTTGCATAAGATCCCCTAAAACTGCAACTAAAAGAGCTGCAAACAATATAGGCAAAACTATTAATACAGCCGGTACCAGAGTTAAAAAATACAGATACTGTAGTCCAATATTTTCGATACTTTTATTAGGAATTTGCTCATAAAGAAGTATAAATAATCTTGCAACCTGATCCCAAATAAAAGGTGCCATATAGTAAAGAAGCATAAACATTGCAAGCAAAGAAATAGCTGTAGACAGGTCTTTACTCTTAATAACTTGTCCTTCATTCCTGGCTTTTCTTAATTTCTGTGCTGTAGCCTCAAACTGCTTATCTTCGTCAGCCATTTCTTTCTCTTTATTTTTTGTTTTCTTTTAATAGATATTATACTGAAAAAGCAGATTAAATCTAAAAAATACCTGCTTAAAAATTTATTTTTTCACTGAATAAAAGTTTTTGAGGCATTCTTTGTTTTTAAACTTTCATTAAAAAAGCTTAATATTAGTTAACAAACATTCTTTTTATTAAAATTATTCAACTTTGAAATGTAATTAAACTTAATTTTCACTCATGCTTTGTAATTAATAGTAAAATTATTTAAGTATTTATCCCACAAAAGAATTTCTTTGTCATTATGAGCATCTCCGGTACTAGGCAATCTTTCCAGCATGGATATCTTTTTGGAAGGTTTATGTATAATAAAGATCTATTATAAGAATTCAAAAAAAGATGCTTAGAGATTGCTTCACAAGATAAATTTTTAAAAATATCCTTGCTAAAAGGTTCACAATGACAACAAAAACTCGTTTTCAGGTAAAATCTTAATTATCAATCATTCCAAACAATCTCAAAACATAACATATACAAGTCATTAGAGGTAAAATAATGCTTCAAGAAGCAACAAAAATACTTTCATCAGCATTCACAGACAGTTTTGTAAAAAGATTATGTCTTTATCTCCATGATTGTGTCAGAGAAGAAGTAAAATCTTCTACTTTCAGAAATTTAAATCAGGATAAAGATAATAAATGGATATTTGTTGAAGGAGAGGAAACACTATTAACCAATCCTGAATCTTTCTTAACCCTTGACGGTGCAAGCAGTGAAGTTACTGAACTTATGGTTCAGGCTGAAATCTCTCAGAAAGATCATTATTTAATCTATGGACACCTCTTTTTAACAGGTAAAAATACTAAAAGAAAAAGAGGTGAAGAATTTCTTACTCCACTTCTTTATGTCCCATGCAAACTTGAGAGAAATGGTATAAGTATTACTTGTACATTAACGGACGAAACACTTTCTCTTAATACAGGATCTTTAGCAGAATTACTAAAATATGATGATGAAGATAAAGTAGAACACCTATTAGAGGGTTTAATAGATGTTGTACCTGATTTACCTCTTACCAATGAGGGAATTCAGATATTTCTTACCACATTAAAATCAATAATTCCTGATATTAACATAGATGAGAATGTTACAGATAAATTGACTGTTTCACATAAATCAGCAATTATTCTCACCAAAAGGCCCACTGTAACAGCCGGATTACTTCATGAATTAACCCAAATGGCAGAAATGCCTGTTGGTGTTTATAGAGAAACTGCTTTATCAATTATTCAGGAAGAATTTAGTAAGTCTAAAAAAGCAAAAACTCAGCAAGGAATAGCTTTTGATAATAAAAAGAATAAAAAAGAAGAATCTTTTTACCCTATAACACCATTAGATCTAAGTAATAGCCAGAAAGATGTTTTAGAGGCAACAAAACAATATCCTGTTGTTTCAGTCTGCGGACCTCCTGGAACAGGTAAATCTCAAACGATCGTAAACCTTGTTTCTCATCTTGTAGCATCAGGCAAGACTGTTCTGGTTGCTTCCAGAATGGATAAAGCAGTTGATGTTGTAAGTGAAAGATTAAACAATCTTGGAGCTCCATTTCTATGTTTAAGAGCAGGCAGAGCAAATTATCAAAAACAGTTAAACTTCCAGCTTCAGGATCTTCTTGCAAATAAAGTAGACCTGGATTCAGGTTATGAGTTATCAATTTTATCAAACGCTGATGATATGAAAGCTCTTTATAAAACAAAGGCTGATCTTGAAAATAAATGTCAAAAAATACTGGAACTTGAAACTATTTGGCATGAAGCTCTTCAAAAATATAAAAAACACATCGAAAATCCGGATAGTGAAGGGGTAATAAAGACTGAGCTAACTAAATCCGAAATAGAAAGCTATAAAAACCTCTTAAATCAATTGGAAAAATCTTTAGAAAAAGCAGGGTTAATAAATTCCATTCTTACAAAGTTCTCTTTTAATAAGCTACGCAAGAAGCTCAATTTAAATGATATTGAGCCTTCTTTAAAAGCCATAGATCAACTCCGACTAAATTTATTAACCAAAGAACTGGCTTTAAGCTTAAAAAACATTGAAGGATCTATAGGAAAAATAGGCAATATTCATCAACTTTTAGATAATTTAAAAGAATTAAGGCAAAAGCAAAAATCTTTATCCAAGGATATTCTTAAAAATCAAAGAAGAGAATCTTTAAAATCCTTAATTAGAGATCAATTTAAGAGACAGACTTTATATATTCATTCAAAAGCACTTGTTGAAAGAAAGAAAAACCTTCAAAACAGACTCCTTCAGGATGAAGATTTCAGACCTTTACTTGAAGCTTTCCCTTGTTGGGGTGTAACTACTTATGCAATATCAGAATCTTTACCTTTAAAACCGGGGCTATTTGATGTTGCAATAATAGATGAAGCCTCACAATGTGATATTGCAAGTTGTTTCCCTGTTATGTTTAGGGCAAAAAGTGCTGTAATTGTTGGTGATGATAAACAGCTTTCTCATTTGTCATTTCTTGAAAAAGCTAAAGAACAGTCTTTTTTAAGCAAATATAATATTCCTGACAGATATCAAATAATGTGGAGATTCAGGACTAATTCAATATTTGATCTTGCTAATTTCTATTCAGTACACCCAATATTGCTTGATGAACATTTTAGAAGTCGTCCGCCAATAATCAACTTCAGTAATCAGGAATTTTACGGTAACAGAATCAGGATTATGAACCGTGAATTAGCTCCTGCTGATTGTATAGAGCTACACATAGTAAAAGATGCTAAAGTTGATCTTGATAATACAAGAAATATGGCTGAAGCAGAGAAAATTATGGAAACGCTTCAGGATATTATAATTAATGATGAAAAAAATAATAGAAAACCGTCTTCAATTGGAATAATATCACCTTTCAGAGGGCAGGTTGAACTGATTAAAAAAGCAATAAGTCAGGTAATTACTGATGATATTGTCAGAAAACATCAGATAGAAGTAGGAACGGCACATACATTTCAGGGAGATGAAAAAGATATCATTCTTTTATCTTTCACACTTGCTTCAAATAGTCATCATCAGAGTTTAACATTCGTCCAAAAACCAAATTTATTCAACGTAGCTATAACAAGAGCAAGAAAACAACTGATATGCTTTATCTCAAAAGAGCCTGAAACTCTTCCGGCAGGTTTATTAAGAAGTTATGTTGAATATATTAGATCAAATCAACGAAATGCCAATATAAATCCTGAATTAATACAGGAAAACTATAATAATTCAATGGAAAAAGAAATAGCAGAATTATGTAGAGAAGAGGGATTCAAAGTTCTTCCAAACTTTGAGTCAGCAGGATTTAATATTGATCTGGTTATTTCTAATGAATTTGATTCTATAGCTGTTGAATGTTGTGGCTATAATGAATCAATATCTCTGAATCCTTCTGAAAACTCCAGACAGGAAGATTTCTCAAAAGAAATATGGAAACAATCGATTTTAGAAAGATGCGGCTGGAAAATATTAAGAATTACGGCAAGAGAATGGAGTTATAGCCAAAAAGCTTGTATTAACAGAATTAAAGAAAGTTTAACGGGTCAAAATTTCTAAATTTATAGTTGCAAGTGCACCTGCATAAGTTTATGAGATTGCCACGCAAGTATGATTATTCCTTAAAAATTACGCTACATGGCTCGCAATGACAGTGCGAAGCACCTCGCAATTGACAAACACAATTACTCAAATTGCAACTTGAGTAACTTATTTAAAAAGTGCTTGAAATTTTGGATTATCAGCTAAATTAGCAAAACTTTTCTCCATCAATGCTATATCTTTAATTATTTCATTGAGTTTAATTGCTAATTCAAGCTCTTTTATAGCTTCATCAGCCTTTCCAATATTTGCATAACTACAAGCTTTTTTATAGATTAACAAAGCATCAAGAGAATTAAAATTAAGTGCTTCATTAAAGAACTTAAGAGCATCCTCTGCATAACCTTGAGATAAATATAAATCACCAATCTTATAATACAAAATAGGATCATCTGGACTTAATTCAAGGGCTTTTAAGTAAAAACTTAAAGCTATATCAGCCTGATTTGTATTAATAAAACATTGAGCTAAGTATTCATAACTTCTACTTGAATTTGGATCTAATTCAATCGCTCTTTGAAAATGCACAATCGCTTTTTTAAACTGTTTTATTTCACAAAATAAAATTCCAAGATCAAAATGGCATGCTGAATCATCAGGATTCATTTTGAGAGAATTCATATAAGCATTTATAGACTCATCGTATTTTTCCATTTTGCTGTAAGCAACACCTATATTGTAATAAGCAAGAGCTAGATTAGGCTCTTTTTCAAGGGCTTTCTGGTAATATTTGACAGCTTCAGCATATTCCTGAATATCAATAAGAAAATTTGCATAATTATATAAAATTTCATAACTATCTTTATCTTGTTCTAGAGCTTGTAGATAATATTTCTTTGCAGTCTGTATACGATTTCGCTGAGCCTCCACTTTAGCAAGGTTAACCCAACCAAGAGAAGCTAATTCTCGACATTCAGTAAGCTTTAGAAAACTTTCAAACGCTTTTTGGTGTTCTCCAACTTTTAAATATAACTCACCTATTTCTAAATAGTGTAAATATGGTTGAAATTGGTCCAATTTTCATACTCCATTATTCTTTTTGCCTTGATATCCTCTATTAAATTAAAACAATATTCACTTTTTCTGTCTATACTATTAAAAAATGAGGCTATAATTTTTTTCTAAATTTTGCACCCTTTTAATTTTAAAAAATAGCTAACTTGAGTTGCTAAATAGGCAAATTTAGCTTCTGTATTAGATTATAAGCACAAAGTATAGAAAATACTCTGGCTAAAAATGACTCGGT